>NZ_MKJW01000087.1:0-47385 GCF_001942375.1 Kocuria sp. CNJ-770 | reverse complement strand
AACGCCCTCAACAGCAGCCACTTCTCTCAGACCGTGACCACGGGAGACGGGGCATGGGTTCAGCCCATGGATCAGGCGATCACCATGCTCGGAACCATGGAACAAGCGGGCCAGTTTGAAAACGCGGCCACGAAGGCAGAGGTGCAAGCCCTGGTGGATGAAGCAGACGCCGATCGGGAGCGCCTAACCAAGGACCCCCAGCGGGCCCAGAAGTTCCTAGAGCGGCTCAAAGACCTTGCGGGCAAGGGCGCCAATGCGGCTATGACTTCGATAGTCACTGCGTCTGTGACTCAAGCGATGGGGATGATTGCATAAAGATTGCGGAGGCCCCCAGTAATGAGACATTGCCGGGCGCCTCTGCGGCGTCTGCGGGTCACTGGTTGCCCCCGTTCATCCACTCCACGGAGCCCGTGTGCTGCGGGCAGTACACGCGGGTGCCCTGGTACACGATGTCGAGGATGACGTCCCGCTCAGCGTCCGGGGCCTCAAGTAGGCCGAGGGATTCGGTGGCTTCGACGGGTGACTGCCCGGAGTCGAGCTGGGAGCAGAACAGCAGCGCGGCCTGGGGGACGTCACTGATGTCGTCATCGGTGAACCCGTAGGTGTCCGCGTAGTTGTCGCGGATGTAGGACTTGAACACTTCGTCCTTCTCCGCCCGGGGAGCGTCAGGGTCAATGTTGTCGACAGTGGTGGGTCCGCACCCGGTGAGAGCAAGGGTAAGCACCGCCAGGGCGGGGATCGTGGAACGCATCGGGACCCTTTCGCAGAAGATGACCCAAGAGTAACTAATGCAAACGGATGCGTCAGAGTGCCGTCCGCAACAAAAGGGGGGCTTGGGCAACCACCAGTAGGACGTGTTGGCGGATCGTCAGACCAACGGACGCCCCAATCATGTGGGGGCCGCCGTGTGCGCCCACCACCGCGGTGATAAGCAGTGTGCAGGCGAGGACGCCGGCGGTGGTGAGCAACTGCCTATGGTTGGTCGACATGGCTCCTAAGGGAGCCGTTTCTTCGTTACGGACGTGTACCGTCTTGGCGTGAATCCATTTGTAGTGGTACCCATTGTGATCCTCATAGCCATTCCTTTGACGCTCTTGTTGTGGTGGATAGTTGATTTCACTAGCGCGGCCAAGACCCCAGAATTTTGGAGGAAGGAGCTGCCATGGTGGGGGGTTGTTCTTGTGGTCTTTGTGGTCATTGCGGTGCTAATCGTCATTGGGATCGTGAGCAAACTATGGGGCGCTCTCGAATTCGTGGGCGTTGTGGTAGTTGCTATCGGAGGCCTTCTTCAGATGCTGGGTCAAGGGTCTTCGGGTCCATCCGTGGCCCCCACCGCGCCCGGCGGGGCTAAGGGATTGCCCCTACGCGGGCAGGAGGCGAGCAGGACTGTCTCGAAGGCACCCATGAGGCTGAAGCGAGCCAGCGTGATAGGAGCTGCCTTCGTTGGCATAGGCGGGGCCTTAGTGGCTGTGGCAAGTGCCGGTGGTGGTTTTCAGTAAACGCATGCTCCTGTGCATTCCGTGCATTTCGCCGACGCATCCGGATATCGCGCATGTACAAACGTGGCGACTCCCGGGGACAGCTAGTCACCGGGAGTCGCTTGTGTCAATCAAATGAAAGCTTGCGGGCTACCGAACCCCGCGGGAGACCCGGGTTGAGTAAGTGAGGCGCTGCGTGCGCTGCCACCGTTCCATCTGCGCCTGCCACTCGGCGGCGAACTCTCGTGCCGCGTTCCTGTCGACCCCAGCGCCCAGCGTGAAGTGCTGCTCGAACACCACCGGGGCCTGGGCGGTCCCAGAGTTACCGCCGGCGGCCACGGGCACGGTAATAGGGGTGGTGGGGATTCTGCCCTTGCTGATCGCTCCCAGAGCGCCGGGAACGGCAGCGAGCTTCTCCGAGGCGTGGTGGGGGATCACGAACTCCCGGCCTTCCTCACCAAGGACGGCCATGTGGGCGCCAGAGGCAGTGAATCCGCCAGCGGCGTGGTGGGGAACGTCCAGCAGGGAGCTTCGCCGGCCACCGACGTCCGGGAGCCCCGCCCACTCGCCAACACGGGCACCGGAACTCATGACCCAGTCGCCGAGACTGGAGCCGCCTTCGCCCTCTGCCTTGCCCGATCCAAAGTTCAGGGCGGTGGTCGCGGCGGAGTGTAGGCGGGGGAACTTATCCTCGATCAGGTCCGAAATCTTGGCGGCGAGGTCATCGAAGAACCCGAGCACCCCGCGGACCGAATTGCCGAGCCAATCAAAGGAATCCCGGACCCAACCGACGTTCTCGTAGAGCCATTCAAAGGCCTTCGCCGCGGTGTAGATCGCCAACGGAACCCACAGCAGCGGATGCGCCATGAGGACGCGGCCCAGGACACCCAGCGCCTTGCCGGTCGTCCCGATGAGCGGGGCAACGAACTTCAGCACACGCCAGGTCGTGAACCCGGCGCCGAGCCCGAGCACCAGCGGCACCAGGACGGGTAGAGCGGGTGAGATGTAGTCGAGGAGGAACGCCGCGACGTCCGCCAACGGTGCCAGGACACGGGAGAGGACGCTGGCCCAAATCACGAACCCGGCCACCAGGCCCGGGAGCGCCCCGGCCCCAGCCTCGAACAAGTTGAGCAGCGCCCCGCCCAACGGCTCGAGGGCGTTCACGAGGGCGGGCAGGTATTCGACTGCCCCAGAGATACCTGTGGCGAGGGCTTCGCCGGCGCGGGTGAAGCCGGGACCGGCGCTATCGAGGATCGCACCGACCTTCGTCAGCCCGTCCCCGAGGGGACCGAGCACAGGTGCGAGGAACCCCGCACCGCCACGGGCGAGGGCGGCCTTGAAGTTGGACCACCGGCCTATAAACGTCTCACCCATTAGGTCCGCGCCACCGGCGACGCGGGGCCGGCACCGCGGCGAAGAACTCATCCGCCGTGACCTTGCCCTCAGTGATGAGCTTCGGGACGTCGGCCTGTTCCACCCCGAGGTGCTTGGCGAGCGTGCCGTTGACGTTGAACCCGGCTTCCGCGAGCTGGAGCGCTTCGTCGCCCTGGAGTCGGCCCTTGGCCTGCACCTGAGAGAAGACCCGGGCGGTCTGCTCCAGGGGCATGCTGTAGGCGGCTGCGGTGTCCACAACGGTCGTGAGCCGTTCCCCGAGCTGGTCCTGCGTGACACCGGCACCCAAGAGCATGCCGGTGGCCGTGGACGCTTCCCCGAGGCCGAACGGGGTGCCGGTCACGGCCTCAAGGGTGGTTGCTCCGATGCGTTTCTTGCCCGCCTCGTCGTAGCCCATGACTTGCAGCTTTACGTCGAGGGATTCCAGGGCGTTCAGCCGGAATAGGCCGCCGGCGAGGGATGCACCTGTGAGAGCACCACCGGCGAGGCCCACGCCCTTCGTGATCCGGCCCATTGCCGACTCGATACGCCGCGCCGCACCTTCCGCCCCGTTGGCCATAGTCGTCATCCCAGACAGGAACCGCGAAGGGCCAGTGCTTCTCCCCAAGCGGTCCTGCGCCCGTCCTACAACGCCGACGGCGCGATCCATCCGAGAGCCAGAGCCTTCCGTGACTCCGATGAGGCGGCGGAGCCCGGATTCGGTCTTGGACGTCGCCCCGATAAGACGGTTCAGCCCCTTGGACTGCCGTTCGGTGCTTTCCTTCGCCTTGGCGGAAGCGGACACGAACCGGCCGTTGGCTTCCCGCATGCGGCCCTGCGCGTCCGTATACCGGCCTGCAGCGCCGGCGGCTTTGTCCGTGGCCTTCTCAAGGTCCTCGACAGCCTTGGCGGCCTGCTTCGCGGGCCCGGTGAGGTAATCCCGCAGTCGTGCGACGAAGGTGATGTCGTTGCTGCTCACTGGGCACCCCTAACGCCCTTGATGAGGTGCTGGTGGAGGATCTTGGTGAGCGCCTTCTGATCGGCCCGGGTGGGGCGGCCCATGATCGGGCGGGGCCGCATGTTCACCGTGCCGTCCTGATGAAACTTGGCATGAGGGGTCATGGCGTCGGAGACACCCACCTCCATCCGGCGGTTGTTGATCCGGTAGATGTCGAACCCGCGGGCGCTCGTAGGAGCAGCGGCGGCCATGAGGTCGCCGTCGAACACCAGGATCTGTCGGCCTGGTCGACGCTTGGCCTTCCACCGCTGGTACCCCGGGGACAGGGCGGCCCACCCGGGGCCGTAGTGCTTTCCCTCGGTGTTGAACTGATGGCGTTGCATGTTGGCCACGTGCTCGGCCATGCCCTCGAACGCAGGCTTGGCGCGGGTGATGTTCTGCCGGAACCTGGTCAGGTCGTGCACGACTTCATTCGTGCCGGTCACGCTGAAACTGATAGAAGCCACTTGGGGCCCTTTCTCTCGTCGGTGGCGCCTCTGGTTAAAGACCGGGCCCCCGCCCCGTGTATCGGGTGCGGGGGCCAGGGACCGACGAAGGTGCCACCGCAAATTCTCCCGGAGAAACCGTGTGGAGTTGGGGATCAGGCGGGCCCTCTCCAGTCCACTGCGAGTATGTCGAGGCCAGCGCCGATGAAGCAGCCGGACAGGAACTCCGAGGGCGTCATGTCCTCATCTGCGGCCGCGGTGGTGACCTCCTCGAGGCGGTTCAGGGGCAGGGCCACGGTGAGGGGCTGCGTCTCGATGTCCCCGGTCTCGGCCCACCGGAGGGTGTAGGTGCCCCAGGTGCCGCTCACAGGTCGTCTCCGTACTCGCGGGCCTGCCGGTCCATGGCTTCCTCGTACTTGAGGAGGCCGGCGAGCTCAGCGTCGAAGTCCGGTGCTACGGCAACGCACCCATCCATCGAGAGGGAGGGGACGTCCTGGTCAATCGTGGCGAGGAAGTTCCGCATCACCTCAGCCACGGGCACCCCAGACCGGTGTGCTTCGTAGCGAACGTCCAGCATGAAATCCCGGTCGAGGGGAATGGAGTCTTTCTTGGGTTCGGGCTCTCGCTTGGGCACCGGGGCTCCTCCCGTAGTGGTTTGACGGGGTGGTGCCCCGCCCCATCGGCTTCCACTTCCGGTGGGGCGGGGCGATTGCGGGCCGAAAGGCGACCCGCGGCCGGGCGTGAAAGGCCCGCCCGGCCAGTCTGTGGGGTCAGTAGCGGGGGCGTCCCCGATAACCGTGGGACTGCCCGAGCTTCCCGATCTCGTCGGAGAGGCTCCCCAGGTGCGTGCCGACGACCGGGGCGGCGACGCGCTTGCCCTCCACGATCAGCCAACCGAGCTTGTTGAACTTGTTGAGGGTGATGACGCCGTGAAGGTTGGTGCCGGCGGTCGTCGCCCACCCGGTGCCCTGGGGGTCGGTGTGATCCACAAGGGGCAGGTCCTTCGCGGCCTTGTGCACGGCGGCCACGGCCTCAGCCTCCGCTTTGAGCGCGGTCGCGTAGTCCTGGGCGGCCTTGATCGCCTTCTGGCGGGCCTTCTCCGCGGACGGGACAGCGGCGGCAAGGGTGCGGATGTTCGCGGCGTCCACGGCCTGCTGGGCCTCAGACACGGCCCTGTCCGCCTCAGCCGCACGACCGGCGAGCGCTGCGGTGCGTCGGGAACGAATGCCCAGGGTGGACTTCACCCGGCCGTACTCGTCGGCGTCCACGTCCTCGCCACGGTCAGCGGCGGCTTCCAGTTCAACCAGGGCGGCACGAACCTTGTCGGACTCCTCCCGCGCCTGATGGTGGGCGGTGGTGGCTTCCTGTAGGCGCTCGCGGGCCTTGGCCAGGGCCTCGTCGGGGGTCATGCTTGCAGTGGTGGTCTCAGTCATCGTTGCGGGTCTCTTGGGAAGTAGCGGGGTGAGCGTCGATTGCTCGGGATACAGGCTCGATACCGGCGGCTACGGACAGCAGCACGGCACCGGAGCGGGTTAGGCCGGCGTTAGTGGCGAGCTCGTCTACCCGAGCCAACAGGGAAGCGGGGAATCGGACGCCGACCGTCGTGGTCTCACGGGATGCGGTCAACGGGTCACCTCCCGCAGAGAGCGGATGGCGTTGCGGAAGAGCAGGCGGACCATGGCTTCACGGTTGGCGCCGCGGGCCTCCGCTGCCGCGTCGATCAACGCGAGGTCCTTGGTGCTGATCGGGATGGAACCGAAGTTGACGTCCACGTGGTCGTTGAGGATGTTCACCGTCCAACCCCAATCCGTCGCAGGTACTCGTCGGCGGCGTCCTGTTCGCGGGCTTCCTCGAGGGTTGCCCCGGCGCCGTACCGCGCCTCGAAATCCCGGACCTTCTCGTGGGCAATGATTTCGGCGGCCCGACGCTGCACCGGAGTGGCGCCATTGACGACCTTGACCGTCTGCCGCGAAGCCGCAGGCTTGGTGGCCTCCCATCGGGGTGCTGACAGGGCAACAGTGGGGGCGGGTGTCTTGCATGCGGCGTCGCGGAGGTTGGCGAGCTGGGCCCACGTCGGGGGCTTCGGAGCGTCCTCGGACAGGGCGACGTCACCAATGCCATCGAGGGTCGCGGCGACGAGCTGCCCGAGGGCCTGCGCCTGGTGGGCGGGGAGGGGGTTGAAGGTACTCACGAGGTATCCTGATAGTCGGTTGGGGCTTATATCAAATCAACCCCTCTAGTACCTAATCGTTTCACGAGCTACGGCCACATGGGGTTATCAGGAATGACCCTTACCTGCGCGTATTCCAACGCTTCGGTCTAACTCGGCTCCTCAGTTTTGTCATGGACTGGGCGAAGACAGGAGAAAGCAGGGTACGGGAATCGGTAGGGGCGCAAGGAACCTCGATTATGTCCACTACCCTGGCTTTATGAACGCACACGCCCCCAACGACCCTGAAGACCGGAGCCAGGACCACGAGCCCGAGACTGCCATCGAATCGTTAAGCAGTTCTGCGGAAGACGATGACCCCCAGTTCTCCCTGGACGAACTCATCGACATTGAACGCAGGATCCGACAGGGTGAGCCTGTTTCTGAGGCGGAGAGGAAGGCGTACGAAGGAGCCAAAAGGGATGCGCGTGCTGCGATGGCCAATTTTCGCTTCAGGACATCCGACCTCATCAGTCCCACCACCCTGGGCATGCTTCGGTCGATCAACGACCAGCAGAACTCGATGGCAACGAAGCTGGCCAACTTCGCGAACCCACTGGCTTCGGTTGACTGGTCAGCGCTGACAGCAGTGAACTTCAAAGTGCCCACGGTCAGCTCTTCGGCGCTACTCGGTGTGCAGAACCTGTTCCCTATTACTTCCGAGCTGCAGCGGTTGAGCGACAGCATCACAGATAACGCTCTGCGTAACATCGACTTGTCATTTCGGCGAGTGGAGGGCCCGGATACGCACGGTGATGAGGCCTCGGTCGCTGGGTCGGAAGCCACTGAGATGGAATCGCCACGAGCTGAAATGGAGCAGGCTGAGGCAGAGGCAGAGGTCATCTGGGAACTTAATCCCGCCGCCTACGGGCAGGCTGGCCTCGGCGAGCTGCGAGAGGTGGGGGAAGCCGTCAAAACCCTTTGCACGACCGCCATCATTGGCAACGGGCTCATGCGCGAACAGATAGCCCAGAACGACCAAACCAACCGTCAGTTGTCCGCGTTGCACGACAGCTTCATTGGGGTGTCGTCTGACCTCTCAGCGGTCAAGGGAGATGTGCGGACTTCGGGTCAGACAACCAACCGTATTGCCGTTGCCACACTCATCACTGCCGTTCTGACGCTGATTGTGGCGGTGGTGACGTTAATTGGGTTGTAGATGTCTCGCGGACTCCGGGCGTGCATGGTGCGTCATGCACTCCCGGGCGTGCCGAACCATCGCCGCAACTTGGTGACGAGGCATGTCTTGCATCCCTAAGTTTGGAAGACACCTGAAGAGACACCTTCGATTCGAAACAAAGCCGCAAGTCGGGGTGTGTCGCAACTATGTATTTCGACTGGTGGTGCGTTTCGTTGTCTCCATCGACGGTTGTGAGACAGATGATGCGGTTGATGGCCCATAGGGCAACCAAGGGCTTGGATCGAGTCGCCGAATCTCATCAGATGTTCCCCCAGCCCAGGGGTGAGGCGCCCTGGGCGCCCTTACGGCCCATGTGACGACCTGAGCCATGCGGGCGCGTCATATGTAAACCCCCATGCGAAACCCGCCTATTCTCAGTGAGTCGAATGGGTCAACATGCGGAGGGATCGACATGAAGAAGCGGGTTTTGGCAACGGTGCTGGCTCTGGGGAGCGTTGTTTTGGTCGGCTGCGGCTCCGACGAACCAACCCCCGCGCCCACCGCCCCCGGCGTGGAGGCAGCTACCGAGCCCCCTGCTTCCCCGTCAGCCGCCACGGGCGAGACGTCGGAGAGAGGGAATCTCGTCAAGGAACTTGGCGAGCCAGCGGGATTCTTGGCGGCCGGTAGCGACGAGAGGGTTCTGACGTTCGCGGTTAAGGACATTGAAGTGGACCCGGCATGCACTGGAGAGTTCGCAGGCGAACCTGAGGTGGGGCATTTCGTGGCAGTGGACATCGAAGCTGAAACCGCTGCCCAGCCAACTTTTGACGAGGCGATGCAGGGGCAGGACTACCAGTTCAACCCGTTCTCGTGGAAGTTCATCGACGCGAACGGAACTACTGCCAATTCCGTCACTTCTGATGGCACCTACTCCTGCTTCAGCGAAGCCGAAACTCTGCCGGACATGATCGGAGCAGCCGAAAGGGTCACGGGCAAGCTGGTCTTGGACATTCCCACCACCGAGGGCATTCTGGTCTATGAGGATCCCATTTCAGGTACTGCCTGGGAGTGGAACATTCCCGCATAGAAACTCTGGCGCAGCGAAGTGCCCCCATCAGGCAGACGATGGGGGCACTTCGCCGTCAAGCTGGGCGTCGCTACGGGCGACTACCTGTCATCAATCCCACGATGTAGGGAGCGAACACATCTTGGGAAACCTCGAATACCACTGGGACCGTGACGGGGGCCGTGAGGCCCACTATGAGTAGGGTTGCGATACCGAGCAACTCCTGCCTAGTACTCCGGTGCTTCTTGTGGGGGGACATGGTTGCCTCTCTGTAGCCACTGCCCGAATGGTAACGAAAGCAAACGACAAGCTAATCACCCAGCATAGGCGTCAGCGTGTCTCGGGCGGAGCAGGCTGCGCCAGCTAGGCGCTCCGCCCGTTGCTCCGCCCTCCACGCGAGGAACGGTTCCAGCTCCTCTGGCTCACATCGGAGCAGCGTGTTGCCTCGTTTCAGCTTCCCGTCCCGGCTGAACACCCCGATGCCGGCCGCGTGAAGCTGCCAATCCGGGTCCACGATGATGAGCACTGTGTCCGACGGGATCACGCCCACGGCCTCGAACTGGCGGGGGAGCACCTCGGTGGGAGCGCCGTCCAGCGACACGACGTTGAGGAATCCCGGGCCGGCATCAGGCATCTCGGAGATCTCGGCCTCAGCGGCGGCCTGAGCGCGCTCCAACGCCTTCCCGTAGCCGATGAGCTCCCCACGGTCGGTGAGCACCCGCCGGCGGAGATCCAGGGCCCTGAGTCGGTCCCCGTCAGAGGCGGTGGGGGATTCGAGTATCGCGACGGTCTGCCTGTTTATCTCGTCCAGCTCCTGCCACGCGTAACTGCGATAGGCGCCCACGGCCACTGACCGGTCCTTCTCCAGCGCGCGCCGTAGGGCTTTGGAGACGCCGGACGACGTAGTGATGCTCACGGAGGGGTCTGCTGCGATCTCTTCCACCGATTTGCCCTGGGCGCGGAGTTCTAGGACCCGTGCTTCGGTGGCGAGGGTGTCCTCGCGTCGGCTCACCGGTCTCGTCCTCTCTTGTGTTCCTGCTGGCGGTCCTGAAGGCGCCTGTGCGCCCGTTTCCGGGCCTTGCGGCGGCGAGTGGGCCAGGCGTCGGCGCGGCGGGTGTCAAGGGTCTTGTGGCTCATCTGCGGGGTCCTTTCGTGTCGGGGCGGTGAGGAAGTGCCGCTTGGCGGCGCAGCAGTTCTTCGGGATCGAGTCCGTCAAAGGTGCCGGCGGTCTCGGGGTCAATGCGGGGCACGCGGCGGGCATTGATCAGTTCCCGGTGTGTCCGGGAACTGCGATACGCCAACGCGACGTTGCCCTGGGCGAGGGCCAGGCGGCTGCCCCACAGCGAATGTCCGGTCGATCGCCCGAGGGCGGTGATCGCTTCAGCGAGCTCCACGGGATCGGGAAGTCCGGTGCGGTTCATCGGAGGTCTCCTCGGTTGAGGCGGGCTTGGGCAAGTTGGACACCGAGCTGGTCGCGGACACGTTGAAGGCGGATGTTCCTTGCATCCAGGGCCCGGACGAGTTCCTGCAACTGGTCCTTGGTTTTGGCGGTCTGGAGCAGAAACTCGACGCGCTCACGGTCCGCCGGGTCTGGGGTGCACGCGCAGTCGGTGGCAGTCACGACACCACCCCAACGGCCGCGGCCATGACGGTGAACACCAGGTCGAGCAGTGCGGTCGGCAAGATTGGAACGAGGCTCATCGGTTCCCCCTGTGTCCGCAACAGGGGTGGACGGGCTCCGCCAGTGCAGGGTGCAGGGGGTAACGGCAGGCGGGGCACCATCGGCCGGTGATCGGAATGAGGTGCCCGTCATTGTCGGGTACCCGCTTGTAGGCCTTCAGCACGTTCATGCCGCATCGCCCGCCTGTCGAAGCAGCTCTTCGGACATGCGCTGGAAGCAGTCGCCGTCGGCGAGGCCGTGTACGCAGGTCGAACGAGAGTCGGAGCCCCAAACATCTGTTGTTACATCTGATACATCTGTCACATTGGTGGATGGCTCCCCCGGGATCGTGACACTTGTAACGGTTGTGACAGGGGCGTAGATGCCCCTTCTCGGGTTGGTGATTCGTCCGGCCTCCGTG
Organism: Kocuria sp. CNJ-770; assembly: GCF_001942375.1. NCBI lineage: Bacteria > Bacillati > Actinomycetota > Actinomycetes > Micrococcales > Micrococcaceae > Kocuria > Kocuria sp. CNJ-770. The sequence continues at coordinate 36,617 of NZ_MKJW01000087.1, read as the reverse complement.
GCGCGACGCAGGTAGACACCGATACTCCCGGGCTCCATATGCACCAGGGCCTCCAAGTCCTTTCGCTTGATGCCATCGGGATGACGGTTGACGACCCTGACGAGTTCTGCCATCTCGTCCCCGACGCCTTCGGTGGTTCTGCGTTCCTCCACCCGCTGTGCGGCGTCGACCAGGGACGTCCCGTCGAGCGCCCATGTCCCGGTGGTGGAGTCGAACCGGACTGCGTACTCGCCCTCCGCTGCGTCACGGCTGGTGACGTTCAGCGTGGCGTCCTGCTCGTGGCGGGCTCGCCGGAGTACGAGAATCGAGTCAGCGGCGCCGGCGAGCCCCTGAGTGCCCGAGACGCTGTCAAGGAAGTCCGTGGTCTCTGCCTTCTTGGTGTGATGGACGATAATGAGCGACGAGCCTGGTTTGGCGTCCACGAGTTCCTTGAGAACGGACATCTGCTGGTAGTCGCGCTGATACTGGTCGTTGCCGCCGTTGACGGGCCGCACCTTCCCCAGGGTGTCAAGGACGATCAGGGGGTTCTGCTCACCGTGGCGCTCCAGGAACGCCTCGATGGTGGCGATCGGCCCAGCAGGAACGGTTGTCATGAAGGTCAGGTCCGACGGCCCGTCATCCACACCGATCGTGCGCAGGCGGGACTGAAGGCGCCGCTGGCCATCCTCGAGGGCGAGGTAAAGAACCGGGCGTCGACCCACTGGAATGCTGCCGAATGCGTATCCCCCGGTAGCGGCTGCTACTCCCAGTCCCAGGACCAGCCACGACTTACCGATCTTCGGGGCGGCCGTGAGCAAGGTCAGCCCCTCCGGGATGATTCCCGGGACAACGTACTCAACAGCAGGGAAGTCCTGGGCCGTGAGCCACCTGGCGGAGAACGCCAGGTCGAGCGGGTCGGGGACCGTGGCCTCGTTGAAATCGCTCATGCCGCCGCTCCCCGTGTGGTCTCGATGTCGTTCAGCTCCTGTGCCGTGCGGATCGGGTACGGGTCGCTGGTGCGGCCGGCGTTGGCGCGGTCACCGAGGGCGGTGCCGGTATAGCGGCCGACGCCTTTCTGGGCGGCCCGAGCGGTTTGGACGGATTCCTGTCCCAGGGACAGCAGCGCCACGACCTGTTGGGCTATGAGGTCCACGTCTTCGGGGTGAAGGCGCATGGGCCGTGGCTGGGCCCGGGATTCGAGGCCGAGACGGTGGCAGGCAAGCGCCAATGGATCACCGTCGAAGATCCGCCGGATAGCAATGTCCTCGACGGCTTCCCGGGTGATCTCATGACCGGGTGCACGCCCCATGGGGGTGTATTCGGCAGTAGAATGGGTCGTAGAGTTCACGTGTCCCTGTTCGTTGGTAACGGCTGGGGCGGCGGCTCCGGTGCGGTTCTTGGCGGAATAGGCACCGGGGCCGTTTTTCATTTCCTGGCGGGATCTACTCATTGGGGATCTCCTCGTGACCGTCGATGGCGGTAAGAAGGAAGTTGCGCTCGCTGGCGTTGAACCCGTTGATTTCTTCCCGGACGGAACCGATCTGTATGGCGAGGCGGATGGTGCGGTAGGCGCGGCGTGCGGCGAACGCTTCGGGGGAATGCGCCCCATGAAGGCGGGTGGCAACCCCGAGCGCGGAGTGGGCCTGTCTGGCGGTGGCGTCTTTTACCACTTTGGTCTCCCAGTTTCAAAGGCACTGAGGGCTTTCCTCGTGCAGATTTCCAGTATCCCGGACCCATCCCGCTTGTTGGGTGATCAGCCGTCAAATAGGCCATTGGGTGCGGAATTCCGCGGTTCCTGCGATCGTCAGCGTTGAGAACAAATCACCATCTTTTGGATGCATATGGCCGCACAAGGGGGCGGGTTGGGACTATTGGCGGGTCGAAAAAGTTGCCAACGTTACGCCATGTGAAGCTATTTTGAGGCCTCTCTGCGCCTTGACCGAGCGGAAAAGGCACCGCGTAGGCCGGTCCGCAACGGGAATCTCCAACAAACTTCACAGCCAGGCATTCGTGTCTAACAGGGCAGAGCCCCCACCGCCTGGGGAGCGGCGGCAGGGGCCGCTGTGGAAGCAACTCAGATAGCTCGCCTGGACGACAGCGCCTCCCGACCCAGGACCTGCACTTGCTCTTCCGTCATGCCAGCGTGTCCGCCCAGCAGGGTCGCCTCTGCATCGCCCAAGATGAACAGATGCCACCCGTCCTGGTGGCACACTGCAATCGGCTCCCCGCCCGAGGCTTCGAAATCCAGGCAGTCCGATTCATCCTTTTCCACGTGAATGCCCATCTCGATGGGGCGAAGCTCGGCTTTCTCGTCGGCGTCGCGGAGCCTGGTTGCCAGGGCCCGAAGATCCCCGATCAACGCGTCGATTCCCGCCGCGTCCAGCTCGAGCTCGTCCAGATGCGGGGTGATGACGATGTGCGTCTTCACTGCCGGGGCATCCGTGGACCAGAACAGCTCCGTGTCGAGTTGGTACTTCCCTTCCCGGCGGTCGGCGCGCGGGTCACTGGTGAACAGGGTCGTGCCGTCCGGCTGCGGGAACTCGTTGTCGGCCCATGACGGGGCAGAGGCGGGGCTGGGGGTGTTCTTGTTGGTGGACATGGGGGTGTCTCCTGTCGAGATGGTCATTGCTGGAGGTGGGGGTCAGTGGTTGCCCGGGGCGGTGTAAACCCGCACTTCCACAAGATGTCGCAGCTCTCGCAGAGAACGGTCTTGCCGTCCCCGGATCCGGCGGAGGGTGCCGAACCGGACTGAGGCACGAACTTGAAGCCACAGATTGCGACAGCGGGAATGCCGTAAACCTGGGCGTTGAGGATGTCGACCCGGTCCATCCTGTGGAGGACGACGTCGGGCTCGTCGGTGTTCGTCGTGGTGGCGGCATCAGGGGTGGGGGCGGTGATCGGAGGCATGGGGGTGCCTTTCTCGTGGGGTGTTGAGGGGGAGGGTGGGTCAGGCTGCGTCTGGGGTGTCGAACGCGGCCTCGATCCAGGCGTTCACGTCGGACTCCCGAAACATCCGCCGGCCACCGACCTTGGCTGACTTGGGTGCGGTGCCGATTTGGATCATGTATCGGACGGCGTCGGGAGTGCGGCGGATCATTGCCGCGAACTCATCGACGTACAGCAGTCGTTCTGCCATGTTTCCTCTTCCATCGAGTTTCCCGATGAACTTTCATCGTGTTTTTCACTGTACATACAAAACCGATGACAGGCAACTGGATTTTCCGCTACCCTCGGAGCATGACGAAATCAGATCAAGAGATCGGCGAAGTTGTGGCCGTCCTCCGAGGCGCCGTACCCCAACGCGACATCGCAGAGCGCATGACGAATCGGGGCTTCAAATGGACCCAGGGCACCGTGTCTTCAGTCGAGAAGGGAGAGCGTTCCCTGAAGTTGACGGAAGGCGCCGTGCTCGCGGAGATTTTGGGTACCGACGTGCAGTCGCTGATCGCGGACGAGGAAGCAGCGCGTCTCGAGCGTGACTTTAGGGCCGGTCAGACGGCTTTGACGGACGCGCGTCAGGAGATACAGAGAGCTACGCGAAAGTTCATCGCTGCCCAGGGCTACCTTCGCCGTATCCGGTCATCGCTAAGCGAGGATGAGCTTGCCCTACTCGATGGCGACCTGCGGGCGGATCCCGTGGAAATTGCTGCTCGTGAAAAGGAGCGCAGTCAGGACGCCATTCTTGGTTCTGATCAGATGATCAACGACGGCATGGCTGAGTACATCACCGTCCCGCCTCGTCTAGGCCGGCGTTTGCGGCCCAAGAGCTTAGAAGGCACCCCCGAGCGGCGGTTGCTCTAGTGGCGTCCATCAAGAAGCGTGACAACGGGTCCTGGCGGGCCCGTTACCGGGATCAGGGCGGCAAGGAGCACGCCCGGCACTTCGCCCGCAAGGTAGATGCACAGGCGTGGTTGGACGACGTGACCACGGCTGTCCGCACTGGGCGGTATGTGGACCCCACGCACGATAGGGAGACGCTGGCGAGCTACTACCTGGAGTTCGCAGACTGGCAGGTATGGACCACGAGCACAAGGGCCGCGGCGGACACCGCGATCAAGTCATGTACGTTCGCTGATGTCCCATTCGGGAGGCTGCGCCGGTCCCACGTCGAGGCATGGGTCAAGGCCATGTCGGACACGCTGGCGCCGACCACGGTGCGCACGAGGTTCAACTACTCGAAGATCGTCGTTCGGGCCGCTGTGGCGGACAGGCACCTTGCCGAGGACGTCACCAGGGGAGTGCGGCTGCCGGCCACTCGGAAGCGGGCTCACGCCATGGTGATTCCGACCCCGGTGGAGGTGCGGCGTGTACTCGAGGCCGCGGATGAGCACTACGCCCTGTTGTTCGCCCTGTGCGCCTTCGCGGGGCTCCGCCTGGGGGAGGCGGCTGGGGTGCAGCTCGGAGACGTTGACTTCCTTCGGCGGACCCTGCACGTCGGGCGGCAGGTGCAACGAGCCAAGGCCGGCGAGGTTGAGGTTCGGGCGCCCAAGTACGGGTCGGAGCGAGACGTGTTCCTGCCCGAGGAGCTGGTGAACATGATCGCGGCCCACGTTGGACGGGGCGTCATCGGGGACGAGGAGTGGTTGTTCCGCGGCCCGAACGGCAACCCACCGGACCGTGCCGCGGTGGGGTACTGGTGGCGGAAGGCGATGACCGCGGCAGGAGCGGACTTCGTACTCCACAACCTGCGCCACTTCTACGCGTCCGGTCTGATCGCCGCGGGAGCCGATGTGGTGACTGTGCAGAGGGCCTTGGGGCACTCGTCGGCGGCCATCACTCTCGGCACCTACAGCCACATGTGGCCGACAGCGGAGGACACTACTCGTCGCGCCGCTGCCGGCCTCATGGGGCAGGTTTTCGAGTCTCCTGCGGACTCTGTGCGGACTCCCGGGGAGTCACGCCGCGCTGATTAGGCCCAACGGGGCATATCAGCGGTAGTTGATGAACTGCAGGTCGACCTCGAGGTCCGAGCCCTTGAGCAGGGCGATCACGTCCTGCAGGTCGTCGCGGGACTTGGAGGACACCCGCAGCTCGTCGCCCTGGATGGTGGCCTTCACACCCTTGGGGCCCTCGTCGCGGATGAGCTTGGTGATCTTCTTCGCCTGGTCCTGGGCGATGCCCTCCTTGACGGAGGCCTCGATCCGGTACTCCTTGCCGGAGGCGAAGGGCTCTCCGGCGTCGAGGGACTTCAGGGAGATGCCGCGCTTGACGAGCTTCGACTGGAAGACGTCGAGCACCGCGGTGACCCGCTCCTCCGAGTTGGCCTTCATGAGGATCTTCTCGCCGGAGAAGTCGATCTCCGCCCCCACGCCCTTGAAGTCGTAGCGCTGGGCGATCTCCTTCTGCGCCTGGTTCAGGGCGTTGGACACCTCCTGCTTGTCCACCTTGCTGACGACGTCGAACGAGGATTCGCTGGCCATTGTGCCTCCCGGACTGTGAGCTGTGGGGCGGGCCACGTGCGTCCCGCCGGACTGGGCGCCAGTCTAACGGGCGGTCCCCGTCACCGTTTCGTGATCCGAACCCAAGGATCCGTCCAGGTCGGCCTTCGAGGATGGCGGCATGAGCACCTCCCAGGACCCCGACGACGTGGTGCCCGGTGCGGCTCGGAGCCTGCGCGGGACCGCCGTCGCGGCCACCGCGCTGGCGGCCGCCCTGCTGATGGGCATCGGGATCGGCCCCGCCGCGGCCGACGCGACCGCCGCCGCTGCGGGGAGCGCGGTCGCCACGGCCCCGGCGGCGATCGGACCCGAGGCCGCGGAGCGGCTGGCCGGGATCGCCGAGGACCTCGCGGAGGCCGTCACCCACGGGGAGATCACCACCCAGCAGGCCGAGCGCTTCCTCCTGCAGGTCCACCACCGCATCGTGTCCTGAGCCCGCCGGGCGTGGTCCGGGCAATTTCGCATACCGCCCGATCTTCTGTACTGTTGAACTGCTCCCGCACGCGGGGGCCGCACCCCGGCAGATTACCCGAGCGGCCAAAGGGGGCTGACTGTAAATCAGCTGGCATTGCCTACGGGGGTTCGAATCCCTCATCTGCCACAGGGAGATGTCTCAGGACATCGGAAGCACCCCGGACCACAGGTCCGGGGTGCTTTTTCGTGTCGGGGTGCTGACGGCCCGGTCGCCGCCGAGTGCGTCACCGCGGCGCGCGCCGGCTCCGAGGTCCTCCCGGCGGCGAGGGCCCGCGGCGGTCCCTCGCCGCCGGGACGAGCAGGACCGGTTCCGCACCCGAGTGGTCGCCGGGAAGGCCGGCCACCGGGGTGCCACCGTCCCGGCGCTGCAGGCACGTCGTCCCCGCCGTCCCGCGGGCGGCGCCCCCCGAAGAGGGGATCAGGCGGCGGAGCCGCCGCGCCGATGCGCCATTAACAATTGCTAAAAAGATGCAAATCCTTGTAGCTTGAACCGACAGCATCATCCGGCCGCGTGCCAGCACCTCCCGAGCTGGGCGCAGGGACCCCCCGCACCGGATGAACCAGCAGCACGACGAACCCTGCCGCGATCCCGCCGGTGCACGACCCCGGGACGCAAGGAGAACTGTGCCGCGCGCTGGTACCCCAGGGGCAGGCCCGGGGTCCTGAACGATTTGAGGAGACGTACCGATATGACTGCTGTGAAGAAGTGGGTGGCCGCCGGTTCGTCGGCCGCGGTCCTGGCGGGCGGCCTGTTCCTGGGTGCTCCGGCGGCCCACGCCGACACCTGCGCCGCTCCCGAGATGAGCGCCACCGTGAGCAACCTGGTCACGGCCGCAGACCACCTCCACGACACGAGCGTGCACTTCAACTCCCTCGTGGCCGACCAGGACGTCCTGGCGCAGCTCCAGGCCCAGCAGGCGGTGCTGGAGGATGCCATCGTGAACGACGACACCATCGAGCGCGCCCAGGGTGCGTGGAACGCCATCCTCGGGCTTCAGCAGGGGTACGCGGACGCCACCGAGGACCCGGCGATCGACGCGGCCTACGCGGCCTCCTCCAGCGCGGCGGCGAACTTCGAGTCCACCGCCCGCGAGGCGCGGGCCCAGGGCGAGGTGTTCATGGAGGACGGGGCCGCGCTCGTCGCCCTGTTCCAGGGGAACTGCGGCCCGCTGTTCACCGGCGCCGACGACTGGACCGGCTCGGACGACACCGCCGACTGGACCGGCGCCGAGGGCGACTCTGCCTCCGGCGTGAACCAGGGCATCAACATGCAGACGGCCGAGGAGACCGGACCCGGTGCCGGCGTGCTCGCCGCGCTGCTGGCCTCCGTCGCGGCCGTCGCCGGGGCCGTGGCCTTCCGGATGCGCCGCGCCCGCGCCTGATCCCGCTAGGCTGAGACGCCCTGGTGCCGCGCTCGCGCGGCACCAGGGCGCAGTCGTCTGCCGACCCGAGCACGGAGGCCTCCCGCATGGACCCCACGCAGCAACAGGCACCGCGCCGCAGGTCCGGGGCGCGCTGGGCGGCCGCGGCCGGGGGCCTCGGCGCCGTGGCGGTCCTGTCCACGGTGCTGCTGACGGACCCGCTCGGCGCGGCCCCGCCGGAGCCCGTCCCACCGGCTCCCGCCGCGTCCGCCACCGCGGCGCCCACCCCGGGTCCGACCGCCGTGGCCGCGCAGGAGCCGGGCGACTCCCGCCCGGAGGCCGCTGCGCCCGTCCGGCTGCGGGTCGACGACGCCCGGCTCGACGTGGCGGTGCTGCCCCTGGCCCCCAGCGAGCAGGAGCTGGCCACCGAGATGCTGGTCCCCCCGGACACCCTGGACGGCTACTGGCTCACCCCGTACGGCATGCCGGGGGAGGGCTCGGAGAACACCACGTACATCACGGGGCACAGCTGGGAGGGCCGTGACGCCCCGTTCAACCGGCTGAGCGACCCCGGCCTCGTGGGGAGCGAGATCGAGCTGGAGACGGAGAACGGGACCCTCGAGTACAGGGTGGACTCCGTGGTGACCCACGACAAGAACACCCTCAAGGACAGCGACATCTGGCGGATCGTGCCGGACCGGCTGGTCGTCGTCAGCTGCTACACCGAGGACCTGTGGGGCAAGAACGTCGTGCTCACGGCCTCGCCGGTGCCGTCGGGGCAGACCTGAGGACAGCCGGGGCGCTCAGCACAGCGCGGCTCGCACCCGGGGCACCACCTCGGTGCCGAGCAGCGTGATCGCCTCGAGCGCCAGGTGGTGGGGAACGCCGCCCGCGTCCATCCGCAGCAGCAGCCGCTCGTGGCCCAGCGCCTGCTGCTGGGCCACGATCTTCGCGACGACCTCGTCCACGTCCCCCACCACGAGGGAGCCGTCCGGGGCGCACTGCCGGTCGTACTCCTCGCGGGTCCACCGAGGATCGCGCGCGAGGACGGGGCCGTGGCTGCGGGCCCCCGCCGCGAAGTAGGGATAGCTGAGCTCACGCGCCTGCTCGGCGGTGCGGGCGACGAACCCGGGGACGTTGAGGCCCACCGGGGTGTCCGGGTCCCGGCCGGACTCCTCGAGGGCCTGGCGGTAGGCCGCCACGGCCGGGAGCGCCTCGGCGAGGAGCCCGTGCGTGCGCAGCAGGGCCAGGGGAAGGCCCAGCACCCCCGCGCGGATCACCGAGTGCAGGGTCCCGGAGGAGCCCACCCACACCGGGAGCCGCGCCTGCAGCGGGCGCGGCTGGAGGTCGAGCTCGGCCTCCCGGCCGGCGAGCCGGCCGTCGAAGGTCGAGGGGTTCGTCTCCAGCAGCTCCAGCAGCTGGAGGAGCTTCTGCTCGAACAGGGCGTCGTGGTCCGCGTCCTCCAGCCCCAGGGCGCGCAGCACGCGTGCGGACGCGCCGCGGCCCACGACCATCTCGGCGCGCCCGCCCGAGATGTTGTCCAGCATCGCGATCTGCTCGTAGATCTGCACGGGGTTGCCGGCGGCGAGCACGGACACGGCGGTGGTGAGGCGCAGCAGGCTGGTGCGGCCGGCGATCGCGGACAGCAGCACCACCGGTGAGGCAGCCACCACGTCCGTGCCGTGGTTCTCCCCGACGCCCATGACCGTCAGGCCGGCGCGCTCGGCGGCCTCGGCCTGCTCGATCATGTCCCCGAGCCGCTGCCGGGTGTCGGGCCGGGCGCCGGTGACGGGGTCCTGGACGACCTCGCCGAGGGAGAAGATGCCGATCTCGAATGCCATGGTGCGCCTCCGCCCGTCCCGCTCGTGGCCCCCAGTGTAGGAGCAGCGCGGGCCCGTCTTGAGCCACGAGTGAAATCCGGTGCCGCCCGGGTGGCCCGGCCCCTACGCTGGATCCCATGGCTACCGTTGACATCACCCAGGACACCCTGGGCCAGACCATCGCCGAGAACGACATCGTCCTGCTCGACTGGTGGGCCGAGTGGTGCGGACCGTGCAAGCAGTTCGCGCCCACCTACGAGGCCGCCTCCGAGAAGCACGAGGACATCGTCTTCGGGAAGGTCGACACCGAGGACCAGCAGATGCTCGCCGCCTCGGCGCAGATCTCCTCGATCCCCACGCTCATGGCCTTCCGCGAGGGCATCCTCGTGTTCTCCCAGCCCGGCGCGCTGCCCTCCTCCGCTCTCGACCAGGTGATCGACGCCGTCAAGGGCCTCGACATGGAGGAGGTCCGCGCGGAGGTCGCCAAGCAGTCCCAGGACGCGACCGACGCCTGAGCGTCGCTCCGCTCCCGCCCACGACGACGCCGGCGACGCCGAACAGCGAGCCGAGCGCGAAGGTGGCCACCAGGGCCAGCGCCCCGCCGACCACCACGCGCACCACCGCGCGGCCGCGCTGCGGCGTGCCGCCGAGCTGGGCGCCCAGCCAGCCGGTGACGGCCAGGGCGGCGAGCACGGCGACGAAGGTGACCGGGATCCGCCAGGCCTCCGGCGGCAGGAGGATCGCCAGCATGGGCAGCATCGCCCCCACGAGGAAGGACAGCGCCGAGGCGACCGCCGCGCCCCACGGGCTGACGATGTCCTCCTGGTCGATGTTGAGCTCCGCGTCCAGGTGCGCGGCCAGGGCGTCGTGCTCGGTGAGCTCCTGCGCCACCTGCCGGGCCGTGCCGACGGACAGGCCCTTGGCCCGGTAGATCTCGGCGAGCTCGCGGAGCTCGGCCTCGGGCATGTCGAGCAGCTCCTGCTTCTCCTTCTCGATGAGGGCCCGGTGGGAGTCCGCCTGGCTGGACACGGACACGTACTCGCCCTGGGCCATGGACAGGGCACCGCCGACCAGGGCGGCGCCCCCGGCCAGGACGATCGCGCTGGTGCTCGTCGTGGCGCCGGCCACGCCCACTACGACCGCGGCCACCGAGACGATGCCGTCGTTGGCGCCCAGCACCCCGGCCCGCAGCTTGTTCATCCGCTCGGTGTAGCCCGCGCCGTGCGGCTCCTCGATCACGTGTTCGGTCGTCATGGCTCCATTGAACGCCCGGCGGCGCCGTCCTGCCAGGAAGGACAGGATGTCCTCACCGGGCGTCACCGCTGCCGGTGGTCCTCCGGGTGCAGCCGCGGGGCGAACGAGGGCTTGCGGAAGCCCGAGGCCCGCAGCAGGCGCACGACCCGCTGCCGGTCTCCCCGCCACGGCTCGAGCAGCTCGAGCATCCGCCGGTCGTCACCGGGACGGCGGTCGAAGAACCAGCACACGGTGTCCGCGAGGTGGAAGTCGAAGACGCTGACCGAGTCGGGGTCCCCGTGCGTGCACTGAAGGATCTCCGCGGCCGTCCACGGGCCCAGGCCCGGGATCGAGCGCAGGGCCCGGTGCAGGCCGGCGTCCAGCGGGCCGCGGCCCAGGCGCTCCAGGGCCGGGGCCCGCTCGGCCACGCGCCGGACGGTGGCGGCCCGCGCGCCGTCGACCCCGGCCCGGTGCCACTCCCACGAGGGCACCGACCGCCACGCCTCGGCGGCCGGGGGGGATGCGCATCCCCTCGGGGGCCGGCCCCGGAGGGGGCTCGCCGTGGCGGCGGACGAGCCGGCGGTGCGCGGTCACGGCCTCGCGCACGGTCACGCGCTGCTCCAGCACCGACAGCACCGCCCGGTCCAGCAGCCGCCCGGTCGAGGGCAGCCGCAGGCCCGGGTGGTGGTGACGCGCCGCGGCCAGCCGGTGCGGCAGGGCGCGGAAGGCCTCCGAGGCCTCGAACTCCGCCCAGGAGTCCTCCGCCCCGGCCCACCGCGGGGCCTCCGCGAGGAACTCCGCCGCCCCGGGACCCCAGGCGCGCACCAGCACGGGCCGCTGCAGCGGCCGGCCCGCCCCGGCGCGGGAGAACCGCGCCGCCACGGGTCCCGCCGCCGTGCGGGCGGTGACCCACACGCAGTCGGGCGCCGTCACCCGGACCAGCGGATCGCCGGCCCCGCGCGAGAGCACCCCGAGGGTCTGCCCCAGGTGCAGGGCGCCCTCGGGGTCCCACACCAGCTCGGCGTCCGCGGGCCGGGCCGGGCGGGGGCCGGCGGACGGGGGAGCGGTGGCGGTCATGAGACCATGATGGCAGTCCTGTCCGACGGCGCCGCGCCGGTCCGGGCGGGCCGCCCAGCCACCGAGGAGGCCATGCCCGCCACCGCGCTCCGGCGCCCCGCAGCTACGGCCCCGCCGCCCGCACCCCTCACCGGGCGGGCGCGGCTGGTGCCCCTGGGCGTGGGGGCGCTGGTGCTCGTCCTGTACGTGTGGTGGTCCCTGCTGCAGTGGCACCGCTGGGAGGTCCCGTCCTGGGACCTGGGGATCTTCACCCAGCTGGCCAAGTCCTACGCGGGCGGGCACGGGCCGGTCGTGCACCTCAAGGGGCACGGCGCCAACCTGCTGGGCGACCACTTCCACCCGATCCTCGTCCTGCTGGGCCCGCTCTACGCCCTGTTCCCCTCCGCGCTGACCCTGCTGGTGCTCCAGGACGTGCTCGTGGCCGTCTCCGCCGCGGCGCTGACCGGCTTCGCGGTCCGCGGTCTCGGTCCGGCGCCGGGTGCGGCCCTGGGGCTGGCCTACGGGCTGAGCTTCGGGCTGCAGGCCGCCGTGGCGGTGCAGTTCCACGAGGTCGCCTTCGCCCTCCCGCTGCTCGTGCTCGCCCTGGGCTGCCTGGTGGAGCGGCGCTGGACGCCGGCCGTGCTGTGGGCCGCGCCCGTCGCCCTCGTCAAGGAGGACCTCGGCGTCACCGTGGCGGTGCTCGGCCTCGTGCTCGCCTGGCGGGCACACCGGGAGGCGGACGGGGACCGCGGCCCGGTGCTGCTCGGTCTGGGCCTCGCCGTGTGGGGGCTCGCCTGCTCCGTCCTGGCGATCGCCGTGGTGCTGCCCGCGCTCAGCCCGGACGGCCGGTTCGCCTACGCCGACCGGCTGGACCTCGCCGCCGCGGCGGCCGACCCCGTGGCGGCGCTGGTCTCCCTCGTGGTGCCGGGGCAGAAGGCGCTGACCTGGCTGGCGCTGCTGGCCACCGGGGTGGTGCTCGCGCTGCGCTCGCCGCTGGCGCTCGTGGCCCTGCCCACGCTGGCGTGGCGGATGCTCTCCCCGAACCACGGCTACTGGGGCACGGGGTGGCACTACAGCGCGGTGCTCATGCCCGTGGTCCTGCTCGCCCTGCTCGACGCCGTGCTGCGCCTGCGGCACGGGCGGCTGCACCGGCTCGCCCGCGCCGCACCGGCCCTGGCCCTGGCGGTGGCGCTGCTGCTGCTTCCCGGCCGGCCGCTGGCCGATCTCGCCGACCCGGCCGCGTACCGGCCGGACCCCCGCGCACCCGCCAAGGAGGCGGTCCTCGCCGCCGTCCCCCGTGGGGCGAGCGTGGCCACGGACCTGACGCTGATCCACCACCTCGTCCCCCGCGCCGAGGTGCACTGGCTGGGCACCGAGGGCGACCCCGCCCCGGAGTACGTGGTGGTCGACCGGCTCGGCGCCACGTGGGGCGGGAGCCCGCCCGGGGACGTCGCCGGCTACGCCCGGGAGCGCTACGGGTCCCAGTACACGGTGGTGCGTGACGAGGACCACCTGGTGCTCGTGCGGCGCCGGGACTGAACGGGCCGCCGGGTGCGATAGAGTGGTCGGACCGAATCCGGTCACTCCCTCACTTTCTCGTGCAACGCGATGCCATGACGCGCATCGTGTTCGGCCGCGGCCCGTCCGCGCCGAGTCCGACGCTCCCGCCCGCGCGGGCTCCAAGTGGTTGGCAGGGACGTCCGGACACCACGACCGTGGCCGACGCCCCTGGGAACGCTCCCGGGCCGCCACCCGCACAGAACGAGGCACCGCCCCATGACCACCGACACCTCCACCGCGCCCGGCACCGCCGAGGAGCGCACCACCACCTTCGCCGAGCTGGGCATCGACCCCCGCGTGCTCGCCACCCTCGACGAGGTCGGCTACGAGAACCCCACCCCCATCCAGGCCGCGACCATCCCGGCGCTGCTGGCGGGCAAGGACGTCGTGGGCCTCGCCCAGACCGGCACCGGCAAGACCGCGGCCTTCGCGGTGCCCGCCCTGTCCCGGCTCGCCGAGCTCTCCGACGTCAACGGCGTCTCCCGCGACACCCAGGTGCTCGTGCTCGCCCCGACCCGCGAGCTCGCCCTCCAGGTCGGCGAGGCGTTCTCCTCCTACGCCGGCCACCTCGAGGACTTCACCGTCCTGCCGGTCTACGGCGGCTCCCCCTACGGCCCGCAGCTGGCCGGTCTGCGCCGCGGCGCCCAGGTGGTCGTCGGCACGCCCGGCCGCGTGATCGACCACCTCAAGAAGGGCTCCCTGGACCTGTCCCACCTGCAGTACGTGGTCCTCGACGAGGCCGACGAGATGCTGCGGATGGGCTTCGCGGAGGACGTCGAGGAGATCCTGTCCCAGACGCCGGTCGAGAAGCAGGTCGCGCTGTTCTCCGCGACCATGCCCCCGGCCATCCGCAAGATCGCCAAGCAGTACCTGCGCGACCCGCAGGAGATCGCGGTCAAGGGCAAGACCACCACGGGCACCAACACCCGGCAGCGCTACCTGCAGGTCATGGGCTCGCACAAGATGGAGGCCATGACCCGCATCCTCGAGGTCGGGGACTACGACGGCGTCATCGTCTTCGTGCGCACCAAGGCCGCCACCGAGGAGGTCGCCGACCGGCTCAAGGCCCGCGGCTACGCCGCCGCCGCCATCAACGGCGACATCCCGCAGAACATGCGCGAGCGCACCGTGGAAGCCCTGCGCGAGGGCAAGATCGACATCCTCGTGGCCACGGACGTCGCCGCCCGCGGCCTCGACGTCGAGCGCATCTCCCTCGTGGTCAACTACGACATCCCCCACGACACCGAGTCCTACGTGCACCGGATCGGCCGCACCGGCCGCGCCGGGCGCTCCGGCGAGGCGATCCTGTTCATGACCCCGCGGGAGAAGTACCTGCTGCGGGCCATCGAGAAGGCCACCCGCCAGCCGGTGGAGCTCATGCGCATGCCCTCCACCGAGGACGTCAACCGCACCCGCAAGGACAAGTTCGCCCAGCAGATCACTGACACCATGGAGTCCGAGGACCTCGGCCAGTTCCGCGAGCTCGTCGAGCAGTACCAGGCCGAGCACGACGTCGACGCCGTGGAGATCGCCGCCGCGATCGCCGTGATGGCCCAGGACGGGCGGCCCTTCTTCGTGGAGGAGCTGCCCGAGCCGCCGCAGCGCAGCCGGGACCGCGAGCGCCCGGGCCGCGACGGCGACGACCGGCCGCGGCGCGAGCCGCGCACCGAGAAGGGCATGGCCACGTACCGGCTGGCCGTGGGCCACCGCCACCGCGTGTCCCCGGGCTCCGTGGTGGGCGCGCTCACCAACGAGGGCGGCCTGAGCGGCGAGCAGATCGGGGCGATCGACATCCGCTCCACGCACACCCTCGTGGGCCTGCCCGAGAACCTGTCCGCCTCCACCCTGGACCGGCTCTCCCGCACCCGCATCAACGGCGAGCTCATCCAGCTCGAGGCCGACCGCGGCCCGGGCGCCGGCGGCCGGGCCCGGCCGCGGAGCACCTCCTCCTACCAGGACCGCCCCCGCCGCGGCGGCCCCCGGGGCGGGGAGTCCCGCGGCAGCTACCAGGGGCGCAAGCCGGGTACTCGGCCGGGGAGCGCGACGGCGACCGGCCGCACCGCAAGCCGCGCCACAAGAACTACTGAGCCGGACGGCGGCACCCCGGTGCCGCCGGGTGAGGGTGGGCCGGACGGCCCACCCTCTTCCCAGCTCCCGGGGCTAGACTTCCGCGCATGGCGGTCGCGCGCTGGGGGAGGCTGCGGACGGAGCTGCGTTCCGTCCGCACCAGGGTGCTCGCCACGACCCTGGCCGTCCTGACCGTGGCGCTGCTCGCGGTGGGCGGCCTGACCCACTACCTGCGGCTCGTGGACCTCGACGAGTCGGTGCAGCGCGAGCTGGTCCAGGAGGCCGGGGAGCTGCAGAGGCTGGCCGAGCGCGGCCCCCTGCGACCGGGGGCGCCCCTCTCCGACGACCTGGACGCCCGCTCCGAGGAACGGTTCACCGACCTCCGCCGGCTCTTCTACTCCTTCATGACCACCACGGTCCCGGGCCAGTACGAGAGCGTGCTGGCGGTGATCGACGGGGAGCCGGTCTTCGAGCACGCGGACCGGTCCCGGTTCGAGCTCGACGACCCCGGCACGCTCGCCGCGGTTGCCGACCACGCCCTCCCGGGGCAGACCGTGGTCTTCGACGTCGAGCAGAACGGGCGGCAGCTGCGCCTGGGCGTCATCTCGGTGCTCCTCGACGCGGACCCCCGCCAGGGCTACCTCGTGGTGGGCGTCGACATGGGGGCCCAGCGGGCGATCATCCTCGACTCGCTGTGGCGCTACCTCGGCGTCTCCGCCCTCACCGTGGGCGTCACCGGCCTGGTGGCCTACGTCCTGGTCGGGCGGGTCACCGCCCCGATCACCCGGCTGCGCCGGGCCACCGCGCAGATCAGCCCCGACGACCTCGGACAGCGCGTGCCCGTGGCGCAGAACGACTCGGACGTGGGCCGGCTCGCCGAGAACTTCAACGGCATGCTCGACCGGATCGAGGCGGCCTTCGTCCAGCAGCGCCAGTTCCTCGACGACGCCGCCCACGAGCTGCGCACCCCGCTGACGATCCTGCACGGCAACCTCGAGCTGATGGACGAGCAGGACCCGGCGGACGTGGAGGAGACCCGGGCGCTCCTGCTGGACGAGATCGAGCGGATGAACCGGCTCGTGGAGGACCTGCTCCTGCTGGCCACGGCCCAGCGGACGGACTTCATCCGCCCCGGCACCCTCGACGTGCCCGTGTGGCTGGAGCGGACCCTCGAGCGGCTGCGCGCACTGGGCGACCGGCGGTGGATCCTGGAGTCCCGGGCCGAGGGGCGGATCCTGGCCGACGGGCAGCGGCTGACCCAGGCCGTGGTCCAGCTCGCGGCCAACGCGGTCAAGTTCACCGGCCCGGGGGAGTCCGTGGCCCTCGGAGCGGCCTGGGCGCCGGAACCGGCCGGCCCCGGCACCGGCACACCGGGGCGGCATCTCGAGGTGTGGGTCCGGGACACCGGCGTGGGCGTGGCGCCGGAGGACCAGCAGCGGATCTTCGAGCGCTTCGGCCGCGCCGAGTCCGGGCGCACCGTGGAGGGCTCCGGGCTCGGCCTCGCCATCGTCGCGGCCATCGCCCAGGGCCACGGCGGGACCGTGACCCTGCGCTCGAGCCCCGGGCAGGGAGCCACCTTCACCCTCCGGCTGCCCGACTCCCGGCCCGCCGCCCCTGCCGCCCCTGCGGCCCCCGCCGGGGGCTCCTCCACGGGCGCCCCCTCCGCGGACACCTCCCCGCCGGCGCGAACCGGCCTCAGGGCCTAGGGGCACCCGGTGGTGAGCATCCTCATCGCCGAGGACGAGGAACGGATCTCCCGCTTCGTCCAGAAGGGCCTGCGCGCCGCCGGCTACACCACCACCGTGGTGGAGGACGGGCGCAGCGCCCTCGACTACGCCAGCACGGGGGAGTTCGACCTGCTCGTCCTCGACGTCGGCCTGCCCGGCATGGACGGGTTCACCGTGCTCTCGGCGCTGCGCGCCATGGGCAGCTCGTTGCCGGTGATCATGTGCACGGCCCGCGACTCCGTGGCGGACACGGTGGCGGGCCTGGACCGGGGGGCCGACGACTACCTCGCCAAACCGTTCCGCTTCCAGGAGCTGCTCGCCCGCGTCCGGGCCCGGCTGCGGGACCGTCCCGCGGACCGGCCCGCCCCGGAGCGGCTGAGCTACGGGGGCCTGGCCCTGGACCTGGACACGCGGTGCGCGGTGGTCGAGGGCCGGGAGATCGAGCTCTCCGCCCGTGAGTTCGCCATGGCCCGGGCCTTCCTCGAGAACCCGGGCCGGGTGCTCACCCGCGACCAGCTGCTGACCAAGGTCTGGGGCTACGACTTCGCCGGATCGTCCAACGTGGTCGACGTCTACGTCCGGCACCTGCGCACCAAGCTCGGCGCGGAGCGCATCGTGACCGTGCGCGGGGCCGGTTACCGCCTGGCCCTCCTCTGAGCGGGCCCGGGGCCGCCCGGGCCGCACCGGGGCCGTCGATGAAAGCCCTCTCATCGACGCCTCATGTCCCCGTCATGTCCGGGGACCACACTCGACGGCGGAGGAACCACGCCGGACCGTCCGGGCCTCCGCGAGGAGGACGCGATGCGCGACGACGACCTGCGGCTGGTGCTGTACTCGCACGACCGCGGGGGACAGGGCCACGCCCGGCGGAACCTGGCACTGGCCGGGGCCCTCGCCCGGCAGCTGCCGGTGCTGACCGGGCGCCGGGCGGCGGGCGTGCTGCTGACCGGTGCCGACGTCGCCGCCTCCGGCGCCTGGCCCGAGGGGTTCGACCAGGTGGTCCTGCCCGGGGGCGGGCAGGACGCCGACGGGCGCGTCCCCGACGGGCCGGCCGTGTCCGCCGCGCGCGTGCGCTCCGAGATGGTGGACGCCGTGCTCACCGACGTCCGCCCGCACCTGGTCGTGGTGGACGGCCGGCCCTGGGGACCGGACCGGGAGCTGCTGGAGCCGCTGCTGAGGCTGCGCGCCGGCTCTCCCGGAACGGTCGTCGTCCTGGGCCTGCCGGAGGTGCTCGGCGAGTCCTGGGCCGCGGCCCCGAGTGGGTCGCCCCCGAGGACGTCGGCCTGCTGCAGGAGGCGTACGACCAGATCTGGGTCTACGGCGACCCCGCCGTGCACGACCCCCTGTCCACCGGCGAGATCCCCGCCGCGCTCGCCGGCCTGGTCCGCTGCACCGGCTACCTGACGGCGGGCGCCGCCCCCGGACGGCGCACCGCCGGCGGCGGCGCGCCCCACGTCCTGACCCTGGCGGGCACCGGGCCCGAGGGCTCCCGGCTGGCTCTCGCGGCTGCCCGCACCCGGGTCCCGCACGGTCACCGCCACGTGCTGGTCACCGGGCCGGGGATGCCCGCGGAGCACGCCGACCGGGTGCGCGCGGCCGCCGTGCCCGGCACGCTCGTCCTGACCGGCCTGACCGGCCTGACCGGCCTGCCCGGCCTGCCGGACGCGCTCGCCGAGGTCGCGGACGCGGCCGCCGTCGTGTCCTCGGGCGGCTACGGCCCGGTCGCGGAGATCCTCGGCACGGACGCCCCCGCGCTCGTGGTGCCCCAGGCAGGCGCCGGGCCGGAGCAGCTGGCCCGGGCCCGGGCTTTCCAGGGCACGGCGCGGTCGACGTCCTGACCCCGGACTCCCTGACCGGCGCCGCGCTCGGCGGATGGCTGCACCGCGTGGTCGGCACGGTGCGGCCGCGCGGGCACCTCGCCCTCGACGGGCTGCGCGTGGCGCCCGCCCTCGCCGCGTGCCTGCTGCCCGGGCCGTGCCCCGAGGACAGCTCCGAGCTCGTGCTCGCCGGGCTGAACGCCTGACGGCGGCCTCCGGTGCCCGACCCCGTCCCGCCCGGGTCCCCGGCACGGGGCGGGACACGGGCGCTCCGGGCGGCGGTGTCGCTCGGGCTCGTCGGAGGGACGGTGCTGCTGCTGTGGCACGTGCTCAGCGGTCCGGACGGGACGGAGGTCGTGCGGGACGGCGTCTCCGTCGGCGGCACCCCCACGCCGTCGTCCCTGTCCGTGCCGGTCGACCCCGCACCGCCGGCGCAGCTGCCCCTGCCGGTCCGGCCCGCGCCGCCCGGTCCCGGCCGGGACGACGGCGGCGGCGTGGGCCCCGGCACGTTCCGCGCCCCGCCGCAGGGCTCCCCGGCGCCGCCGGAGGACGGTGCGGGACCACCCCCGTAGGGGGCCGCGGGCCGGGGAAGCAGCTGCCGGCCGAGCGCCCGGCGGGGGCCTGCGGCGATTTTTGTTTTGCCGAAACGTGCTGGTAGAGTCTTCGTCGTTGCCCCGATAGCTCAGTGGTAGAGCGCCATCTTGGTAAGATGGAGGTCCCGGGATCGATTCCCGGTCGGGGCTCTCGTGATGAGATCCCGTGGGCACGGCCACCAGGCCGTGCGCCACGGTTTCCCATCTACCTGGCGGTGTAGCTCAGCTGGTTAGAGCGCACGACTCATAATCGTGAGGTCGACGGATCGAGCCCGTCCACCGCTACGGCGAAAAGCCCGTGACCCTTCCCGGTCACGGGCTTTTGTCGTGCCGCACCGGCGGATTCCCGCCCGGGCCCCCCGGCGCCGGCCCGGCGCCGGGCCGGCCCTCCGCCGGGGAGCCCACCGGCCGGAACGCGCCCGGACGGTGGGCCACGACGGCGAGGAGCCCCGCCGTAGACTGGGCGGGTTCCTGCCGCTCCAGCGCGGCGCCGTCCAGCGAGGAGCTGCCATGCCCCTGAACCCCGATCTGGTCGGGCGGACCTATCCGCCGACCGAGACCTACAGCGTCGGCCGCGAGGCGATCCGCGAGTTCGCCCGCGCCGTCCAGGCCGGCCACCCCGCCCACCACGACGTCGAGGCCGCCCGGTCGCTCGGGCACGCCGATCTCGTGGCGCCCCCCACGTTCGCGATCGTCGTCGCCCAGCGCGCCGACGCCGCGCTCATCGCCGACCCCGAGGCCGGCATCGACTTCTCGCGCGTGGTCCACGCCGACCAGCGCTTCACCCACCACCGCCCGATCGTCGCCGGCGACGAGCTCGTGGCCGAGCTGCACGTGGACCAGGTCCGGGCCATGGGCGCGGGCGCCATGGTGACGTCCCGGGCCGAGATCCGCACCGCGGACGGCGAGCAGGTCGCCACCACCGTGTCGTCCCTGCTGGTGCGCGGAGAGGAGCAGGACGCATGAGCATCGCCTTCGACGACCTCGAGAAGGGCCAGGAGATCGGGCAGCGCCGCATCGAGCTCTCCCGCGCGGACCTGGTCCGCTACGCCGGCGCCTCCGGGGACCTCAACCCCATCCACTGGAACGAGCAGTTCGCCCGGGCCGTGGACCTGCCCGACGTCATCGCCCACGGGATGCTCACCATGGGGGCGGCCGTGCAGCTCGTCACCGACTGGGCCGGCGACCCCGGCGCCGTCGTCGACTACCAGACCCGCTTCACCAAGCCGGTCGTGGTGCCCAACCGCTTCGGGACCGCGGTCGAGGCCTCCACCGCGCTCACGGTCAGCGGGCGGATCGGGGCGCTCGACGCCGCCGCCCGCACCGCGCGCGTCGACCTCACCGTGACCGCCCCCGACCTCGCCGCGCCGGACGCCGACCCGGCGACCGCCGCGCAGCTCAAGGTGCTGGTGAAGGCCCAAGCCGTGGTGCAGCTGGCATGAGGTCCTGGCGGGACGCGGTCCTCGCCGTCTACCTCGCCTCGGGGCTGGCGCTCTCGGCCTGGCTGACCCGCCTGCCCGCCATCGCCGACGGACTCGGGCTCTCGCCCGCCGGGCTGGGGGCGCTGCTGCTCACCCAGACGGTGGCGGCCTTCGTGTCCGTGTCGCTGTCCGGGGTCACGGTGGCGCGGCTGGGCCCGGCCCGCGCCCTGCGCCTCACCTCCGCCCTCGTCGCGGCCGGGCTCGTGCTCATCGGCGCCGGCGCCTCCGCGGCCGGGTCCCTGCCCGTGGCCACGGCCGGCTTCCTGCTCTTCGGCACCGGCCTGGCCACCTGGAACGTGGCCGCCAACGTCGAGGGCGTGGCCTGCGAGAGCGCGCTCGGCCGCACGATCATGCCGGTCATGCACGCGTTCTTCTCGGTCGGCACCGTGCTCGGCGCGGGGATCGGCGCCGGCGCCGCGGCCCTCGGGGTGCCGGTGGCCTGGCACACGGGGGTCATGGCCGTGGTGGTCCTGGCGCTCGTCCGCACGGCGGTGCGCTCCTTCCAGGGGGAGGACCCCCGCGCCCGGCCGGAGCCGCGCACCGACACCGGGTCCCTGGACCTCGAGGCCGTCGCCGCCGCGTCCCCGCGCACGCACGGGGTGCGCGGCGCGTGGCGCACCCCGCGCAACCTCGTGGTCGGGCTCTTCGTGCTGGGCGTGGCCCTCGCCGAGGGCGCGGCCAACGACTGGGTGGCGCTCGCCCTGACCCAGGGCTACGGCACCTCCGAGGCGCTCGGCGCCCTGGGCTACGGGATCTTCGTGACCGCGATGACCGCCGGCCGGCTCGCCGGGACCCCGCTGCTCGACCGGTTCGGGCGGGTGACGATCCTCCGGGCGGCGGGCACCCTGGCCGCGGCGGGCCTCGGCGTGTTCGTGCTCTCCCCGTGGCTGGGGCTCGGGCTGGCGGGACTGTTCGTGTGGGGCCTGGGGGTCTCCCTCGGCTTCCCGGTCGGCATGTCCGCCGCCGCGGACGACACCGAGAACGCGGCCGCCAACGTCTCGGTCGTCTCGACCATCGGCTACGGCGCCTTCCTCGGCGGCCCGCCGCTGCTGGGCCTGCTCGGCGACGCGGTCGGGGTGCGCCCGGCGCTGGGCGCCGTGGCGCTGTTCGTCGTCGTCTCCCTGCTCCTGGTCCCCGCCCTGCGCCCGGCGACCCCCTCCGCGCCGCCGCGGGCCGTCGGCGCCGGCTCGCCCCGGGACGGCCGATAAACTGGGTGCCATGACGACCCCTCACCTCGCAGACCTCACCACCGCCGCCGTCGGCGGTCCCGCCCGGCACTACGTGCGGGCGGAGACCGAGCGGGCGGTCGTGGAGGCCGTGGCGGAGGCCGACGCCGCCGGGCGGGCCGTGCTCGTGGTCGGCGGCGGCTCCAACCTCATCACGGCCGACGCCGGGTACGCGGGCACCGTGGTGCACGTGGCCTCCCGGGGCGTGCAGGTCGTGGCGGAGGACGCCGCCAGCGTGCTCCTGGAGGTCCAGGCCGGGCACTCCTGGGACGAGTTCGTGGCGCAGGCCGTGGCCGAGGAGCTGGTGGGCGTCGAGGCGCTCTCCGGCATCCCGGGCACCACCGGCGCCACCCCGGTGCAGAACGTGGGCGCCTACGGCCAGGAGGTCGCCCAGACCGTGGAGCTCGTGCGCGCCTGGGACCGGCACGAGCGCCGGGTGCGGGAGTTCGGCCCGGCCGAGCTGGCGTTCGCCTACCGCGACTCGGCGCTCAAGCGCAGCACCGTGGACGGCTCGCCCCGCCACGTGGTCCTCGCCGTGCGCTTCCGGCTCGCGCGCGGGACGGACAGCGCCCCCGTCCGCTACGGCGAGCTCGCCCGCCGGCTGGGCGTCGAGGTGGGGGAGCGGGCCCCGCTGGCGCGGGTCCGCGAGACGGTCCTGGCCCTGCGGGCCGGCAAGGGCATGGTGCTCGACCCCGCCGACCGGGACACGTACAGCACCGGCTCGTTCTTCACCAACCCGATCCTCCCCGCGGCCGCGCTCGGGGACCGGCTGCCCGCCGACGCCCCCCGGTTCCCCGTGGTGGACGCCGCCGGGCACCCGCTGGAGGACCGGGTCAAGCTCTCGGCCGCCTGGCTCATCGACCACGCCGGCTTCGGCAAGGGCTTCGGGCTGCCCGGGACGCGCAACGAGGTGCTGGACCTCGACGGCGCCGCGGTCGCCGGGGGCCGGGCCTCGCTCTCCACCAAGCACACGCTCGCGCTGACCAACCGCGGGGACGCCTCCGCGGCCGACCTCATGGCCCTGGCCCGCACCGTGCGCGACGGCGTGGCCTCGGTCTACGGGGTCGACCTGGTCGCGGAGCCCGTCATCGTGGGCACCGGGGTCTGAGGCGGCCGCGGTGAGCAGCCTCGAGGACGAGATCGCCCAGGGGGAGGACTCCGAGGGCCGGGTGCGCCGGACGCTGGGCCGGGTGCGCACCTGGGCCCGGGGCCACCCGCTGATCTTCGTCGCCTACAAGACCGTCGTGACGGTCCTCGGCGGGGTGTTCGTGCTGGCCGGGCTGGTCATGCTCGTCGCCCCGGGACCGGGGTGGCTGGCGATCTTCCTGGGCCTGGGCATCTGGAGCACCGAGTACCACTGGGCGCACCGGCTCAACGTGTGGGCCAAGGGGCAGGTCATGCGCTGGTGGCGGTGGTGGCTGGCCCGCACCGCGGAGGGCCGGCACCGCCGGGCGCTGACCGGCCCGGCCGGGCTGGTGCCGGGGCCGCGTCACCTGCGCAGTCCCGGGGCCTGAGCCCGGCCGGGGCTCAGCCGGACCGGCGCAGCTGCGCGGCGACGAGCTCCAGGGCCCGTGCGGACGGGATCCCGAGCCCGGCGACCGTCTCGGCGTAGCGGCGGGCGGCCTCGACGGCCAGCTCCTCGCCGCGGTCCCCGGCGCGCACGAAGCTGCCCAGGCGGCCGCGGGTCTCGATCACGCCGGCGGACTCCAGCTCCCGGTAGCCTTGGCCACGGTGTTCGTCGCGAGACCGAGCGCCTCGGCGAGCCGGCGCACCGGCGGGAGCCGGGTGCCCGCCGGGAGCGTGCCGTCCTCCCGGCCCCGCAGCACCGCCTGCCGCAGCTGCTCGTAGGGCGGGCGCGGATCGGCCGGATCGACGGCCAGCCCCGCGGGCACCCCGGTCCCGGCCACGGCTAGAGGGTGCCGGTGGCGATGCGCAGCATGCGGCGCAGCGGCTCGGCCGCGCCCCACAGCAGCTGGTCGCCGATCGTGAAGGCGCTGATGTACTCCGGGCCCATGGCGAGCTTGCGGATCCGGCCCACGGGGATCTGCAGCGTCCCGGAGGTCGCCACGGGGGTCAGGGCCCGCATCGTGTCCTCCTTCGTGTTGGGCACCACGGTGGCCCACTCGTTGTCGGCGTCGATGATCCGCTCGATCTCCTCCACCGGCAGGTCCTCCCGCAGCTTGAGCGTCAGGGCCTGGGAGTGCGAGCGCATCGTGGCGATGCGCACGCACAGCCCGTCCATGGGCACCCAGTCCTGGGCGAAGCGGTCCGTGCGGCCGAGGATCTTGTTCGTCTCGGCCGCGGACTTCCACTCCTCACGGGACTGCCCGTTGCCGAGGTCGGCGTCGATCCAGGGGATCAGGGAGCCGGAGAGGGGCGCGCCGAACATCGAGCTGTCCAGGGCGTCGCCGCGCTGGGTCTCGAGAACCCCGCGGTCGATCTCCAGGATCGCGGAGGCGGGGTCGGCGAGCTGGTCGGCCACGGCGCCGTGCAGGGCCCCGAACTGCGTGAGCACCTCGCGCATGTGCCGGGCCCCGCCGCCGGAGGCCGCCTGGTAGGTCATGGACGTGGCCCACTCGACGAGGTCGTTGCGGAACAGCCCGCCCAGGCCCACGAGCAGGCAGGAGACCGTGCAGTTGCCGCCCACGAAGTCCTTCACGCCGGCCTCGAGGCCCCGGTCGATGACGTCGCGGTTGACCGGGTCCAGCACGATGATGGCGTCGTCGTTCATCCGCAGGGTCGAGGCGGCGTCGATCCACAGCCCGTCCCATCCGCCGGCGCGCAGCTCGCCGTGCACGGCCTTGGTGTAGTCCCCGCCCTGGGCGGTGACGATCACCGGGAGCGAGGCCAGGCACTCGAGGTCGTAGGCGTCCTGCAGCACCCCGGCGTCCCCGGCGAACGAGGGAGCGGGCCGGCCGGCGCTCGAGGTGGAGAAGAACACCGGGGTGATGCCGGCGAAGTCACCCTCCTCCTGCATGCGCTGCATGAGCACGGAGCCCACCATGCCCCGCCAGCCGACGAACCCTACCTGATCACCCGAGCGAAAAGTCATGGCCCCCAGTCTAGTGGGAGCGGTGCAGGGCCCAGCGACGCCGCTTCTCCTTGACCGCCGGGGCGGGGGGCAGCGCACTGCCGGCGGCGATGAGGTCCTGGTACTGGGGGAAGCGGTGCAGGTAGTCCTGGACGTAGGTGCACGTCGGGCGCACGGTGGTCCCCTGGGCCCGGAAGCGCTCCAGGAGCAGCGTGACGAGGGTGCGGGCGTAGCCCTGGCGGCCGAACTGCTCGGCGATGATCGTGTGCTGCAGCTCGACCGTGCCGTCCTCGTGCCTCTGGAAGCCCTCGAAGCCGATGAACTGCTCCCCGTTCCACAGCTCGTAGCGGTCGAGGTCCGCGTTCTCCACGACGCGCAGCTGCTCGTCGTCGCGGATCGCCGGGTCGGGGTGCGGTGCGGTCACGGTCGTCCTCCTGGTCGTGGTGCGGTTCACGCTACCGGAGCGCCGGGACGGACGGAACAGGCCCGCGGCTCAGGTACGGGTGCGCCGGTCGATCCGGTAGCCGAGCCCGGTGCGGGAGACGGAGGGTCCCACGACCGGCTCCGTGGTCCACCCGTCGCCGAGCACGGGGGCGTGCGTGTCCCCCTCCACGGCGAGGTCGATGACCGTCACGAGCGCCTCCGTCACGGGGTCCCGGGGGTCGGCCAGGGCCTGCCGGTAGACCTCCCCGCCGCCGATCACCCAGATCCGCTCCGCGCCGGGGCTGCTCCGCGCCAGCGCGACGGCCTCGGGGTAGGACCGCGCGGTGCGCACGGTGCCGTCGCCGCCGCCGGGGACCACCCGCTCCGGGGCGGAGGTGATCACGATGTTGGTGCGCCCGGGCAGGGGACGGAAGCGCTCGGGGAACGACTCCCAGGTGCGCCGGCCCATGATCACGGGGTGGCCGGTGGTCGTGCGCCGGAAGAAGGCCAGGTCCTCCGGCAGGGACCAGGGCATCGTGCCGCCGCGGCCGATGACGCCCTCGGCGGTCTGCGCCCAGATCGCCCCGACGGTCCCCGCGGGGGCCTGCGGCACGTCCGGTCCGGGGCGGGCGCTCATACGGCCACCGGCGCCGGGATCGCAGGGTGGTGGCGGTAGTCGAGGACCTCGAAGTCCTCGTAGGCGTAGTCGAACAGGGAGCCGGGCCGCCGGGTCAGCCGCAGCCTTGGATAGGGGAAGGGCGTGCGGGAGAGCTGCTCGCGGACCTGCTCCACGTGGTTGTCGTAGACGTGGCAGTCCCCGCCGGTCCAGACGAACTCGCCGGGCACCAGGCCGGTCTGCTGGGCCACCATGACGGTGAGGAGGGCGTAGGAGGCGATGTTGAACGGCACGCCCAGGAACATGTCCGCCGAGCGCTGGTAGAGCTGGCACGAGAGCCGCCCCGGCCCGTCCTCGGCGGGCTCCACGTAGAACTGGAAGAGGGCGTGGCACGGCGGCAGCGCCATCTCGTCCACCTCGGCAGGGTTCCACGCCGTCACCACGTGCCGGCGGGAGTCCGGGTTCGTGCGGATCTGCTCCACGACCTTCGCGATCTGGTCGATCGAGCCGCCGCCGGGGGTGGGCCAGGAGCGCCACTGCACCCCGTAGACGGGCCCGAGGTCCCCGTTCTCGTCGGCCCACTCGTCCCAGATGGACACGCCGCGCTCCTGCAGCCAGCGCACGTTCGAGTCCCCGCGCAGGAACCACAGCAGCTCCAGCGCCAGGGAACGGAAGTGCACCCGCTTGGTGGTCAGCAGCGGGAACGAGTCCGCGAGGTCGAAGCGGATCTGGCGGCCGAAGACGCTGCGGGTCCCGGTGCCCGTGCGGTCCGGCTTGTGCACGCCCGTCTCGAGGACCTCGCGCAGGAGGTCCTCGTACGGGGTCGGCACGGGCTCGGACCCGGGCGTGGGCACGGGGGAGGGGGAGGTCATGCGGGGCTCCTCGGGCAGGGAGGCGGAAGGGTCAGTCGTCGAAGGGCTTCACGAGCTCCACGGAGACCACCCGCCGGCGGTGCCGGCGGGAGATCTGGAGCACGATCATCTCGCCCGGGGTCAGGTACGGGTCCTTGGCGGGCAGCTGCCCGGCGAGCTCGGGGGTCATGTGCCGGGCGAGCACCTTGAGGACGGTCGGCAGCACCGGGCGGTGGGTGCACAGCGCGGCGGGGACGTCCTTGTCGAACAGGGTCTGCACCACGGCGGCGGCCTTCTTGGGGTGGCGCTTGTGGGACGCCTCGGTCAGCTGGGGCCGCTCCCGCACGGTGATCCCGGCCTTGCGGGCGTAGGGCACCACGGTGGACAGGCAGCGCAGCCAGGGTGAGGTGACGATCCGCTCGGGTGACCACGCCCGCAGGAGCCGGGTCACGGCCAGCGCCTGCCGCTTCCCGGTCGCGGCCAGCGGCCGGTCGCCCTCCGCCCGGGACCACGACGAGCGCGGCTTGGCCTTGGCGTGGCGCACCACGATCGCCGGACGGGTGGCGAGGTCGCCGCGGGCGTGCAGGTCCACGAGCGCGGCCAGGGGCTCGAGGTCGGAGGGGTTGGTGAGCATCCGGGCCGCCGTCCGGGGGTCCACCCAGCGGACCTCGTCGACCTCGCGCCCGTCGGGCACGGGGCGGGCACCGGGGCCGAACTCCGCCGCCCAGTAGCGCACGTCCTTCACGCCGTCCTTGACGTCGTAGCGGATCGTGGGCAGCGGGACGCCCAGGCGCGGGAGCAGGCCGATCTCCTCGCCCACCTCCCGGTGGGCGGTCTCGGGCAGGGTCTCGCCGGCGTCCTGCTTGCCCTTCGGGAAGGACCAGTCGTCGTAGCGGGGGCGGTGGATGAGGAGGACCTCCACCCCGGTGCCCGCCCGGCGCCAGCACAGGCACCCCGCCGCCAGCACGTCGGCGGGGCGCGCGGACGTCCCGCCGCCCCGCGGAGCGGCCCGCCCGGCGGTCCTCTCGGCGGTCTCCTCCGGGGTCCTCCCGTCGGACGCCCCGGTGGCCTTTTCAGTGGTCTTCCCGGTGACCTTTCCGGTGGTCCTCGGAGCGGTGTTCTCGGCGGTCCTGGGCATGGTCCCTCTCTCGTCCCGTGTCCGTGGTGCACCGCCGCGCCCCGGCCCGGGGTCGTCGGGTGGCACCTCCACGATGGTACCGGTGCTCAGATCGTGGGGCGGCCCAGGGCCCGGCTGCGCAGGAGGTGCTCCTGGACGTCCACCAGCGGGCGCCCCTCGGCGTCCCGGTGGTGACGGGTCCAGACCCCGTCCGCGCCCAGGTGCCAGCTGCTCGTGGCGTCCGAGGCGTACCGGGCGAGCAGCCGCACCAGGGACTCGGCCTGCTGCGGGTCCGTGATCCGCACGAGGGTCTCCACCCGGCGGTCCAGGTTGCGGTGCATCATGTCCGCCGAGCCGATGTAGACCAGCGGCTCCCCCGCGTTGCAGAACGCGAAGACCCGCGAGTGCTCCAGGAACCGGCCCAGCACCGAGCGGACCCGGATGTTCTCGCTCAGCCCCGGCACCCCCGGGCGCAGCGCGCAGATCCCGCGCACCACCACGTCCACGGGCACCCCGGCCTGGGACGCCCGGTAGAGGGCGTCGATGACGGCCTCGTCGACGATCGAGTTGCACTTGACCTGGATCCGGGCCTTCCGCCCGGCCCGGTGGTGGCGGATCTCGGCCTCGACCAGGTCGATGAGCCCGGAGCGCACCGAGCGGGGGGCGACCAGGAGGCGCTGGAAGGTGGTCTTCGGGGCGTAGCCGGAGAGCTGGTTGAACAGCCGTGAGACGTCCTCGCCGACCTCCGGGTCGCAGGTGAGCAGGCCCAGGTCCTCGTAGAAGCGCGCGGTGGAGGGGTGGTAGTTGCCGGTGCCGATGTGCACGTAGCGGCGCAGCCCCTGGTCGTCCTGGCGCACCACGAGGGAGAGCTTGCAGTGGGTCTTCAGGCCCACGATGCCGTAGACCACGTGCACCCCGGCCTGCTCGAGCTTGCGGGCCCAGGAGATGTTCGCCTGCTCGTCGAAGCGGGCCTTGATCTCCACCAGCGCCAGGACCTGCTTGCCGGCCTCGGCGGCGTCGATGAGCGCGTCCACGATCGGGGAGTCCCCGGAGGTGCGGTACAGGGTCTGCTTGATCGCCTGGACCTTCGGGTCCGCGGCGGCCTGCTCCAGGAAGGCCTGCACGCTGGTGGCGAAGGAGTCGTAGGGGTGGTGCAGCAGCACGTCCCGGGACCGGGTCGCGGCGAAGACGTCGGCGGCCTTGGCGGTCTCCGCGGCGTTGAGGTAGCGGGAGGTGTGCGCCACGTGGCGGGGATAGTGCAGCTCCGGGCGGTCCACACCGGCGATGACCCCCAGCCCGCGCAGGTCCAGCGGGGCGGGCAGGCGGTAGATCTCGGACTCGTCGATGCCGAGCTCGGAGACGAGCAGCTCGAGGACCTCCGCGCTGATGCTGTCCGTGACCTCCAGGCGCACCGCCGGGCCGAAGCGGCGGCGCAGCAGCTCCTTCTCCAGGGCCTGCAGCAGGTTCTCGGCGTCGTCCTCCTCGACCTCCAGGTCCTCGTTGCGGGTCACCCGGAACACCTGGTGCTCCTCGACCTCCATCCCGGGGAACAGGTCGTCCAGGTGCTGGGCGATGACGTCCTCGAGCGGGATGAAGCGGGCCTGACCGTGCGGGGTGCGGGCCGCGCCCGGCGCGTCCACCGAGAGCAGCCGGGGCAGCTGGTCCGGGACCTTGACGCGGGCGAACAGCCGCTTGCCCGACTGCGGGTTGCGGACCATCACGGCCAGGTTGAGGCTGAGCCCGGAGATGTAGGGGAACGGGTGGGCCGGGTCCACCGCCAGCGGCGTGAGGATCGGGAAGACCTTGCGGCGGAAGTCCCGGGTGAGCCGCTCCCGGGTGGGGTCGTCGAGGTCCTCCCACCCGATGAGGTGGATGTCCTCCCGGGCCAGCTCGGGGCGGACCAGGTCGTGGAAGGCCCGCGCGTGGCGCTCCTGCAGCTCGTGGGCGCGCACCGCGATGGTGGCCATCTGCTCCGCGGGGGAGTGCCCCGAGGCCGCGGGCCGCGCGATGCCCGTGGCGATGCGCCGCTTGAGACCGGCGACCCGGACCATGAAGAACTCGTCCAGGTTGGAGGCCACGATGGACAGGAAGTGCACCCGCTCCAGCAGGAACAGGTCCGGGTCCTCCGCCAGCTCCAGGACCCGGGTGTTGAAGGCGATCCAGCTCGCCTCCCGGTCGAGGAAGCGCTCGGGCCCGTGCGAGCCCTCCAGCACCTGCCGGGCGGCGGGCACGGGGTCGTCGATCCGGTCGCGGTCCCCGTGCCCGCGGGCGGCGTCGGCCAGCTCGGCGGTGTGGGCCAGCTCGGCGGCGCCGTCCGCGGACGGCGCCGCCGGCTCCGCCTCCGGGGATGCGGCCGGGTGCGGGGCCGGCGCGGGCTGCGGGGCGTCCTGCTGGTGCGTGGTCATGGTGATCCTGTCTGGTGGAGCCGGTGCGGGACCGGGCCGGTGCGCGGGCGGATGGGTCAGGCGGGGGCGTCGCGGGCGTACATCACGTCGAGGTGCCAGGGCCGGAAGCCCAGGCGCTCGTACAGCCGCAGCGCCGCGGTGTTGTCGCCGTCCACGTAGAGCATGACCTCGCCCAGACCCTGCCGGGCGAGGTGGTTGACCCCCGCGGCGGTCAGGGCCCGGCCCAGGCCGGTGCCTGGTGCTCGGGGGCGACGCCCACGGCGTAGACCTCGCCCAGGGCGGGGCGCTCGCCGTCCCCGGGGTGGACCTTGGTCCAGTGGAAGCCGGCCACGGTGCCCGGCTCCCCGGACCGGACCGCCAGCAGGAACCCCGCCGGGTCGAACCAGGGCTCGGCCTCCCGCTGCCGGAGGTCCTCGAGGGTCATCCGGCCCTGCTCGGGGTGGCCGGCGAACGCGGCCGCGTTGACGCGCAGCCACTCGTCCTCGTCCCGGCCGGGCTCGAAGGCCCGCAGCCGGTAGCCGGCGGGCATCGCCTCGGGCAGGGGCAGGTCGGGCGCGCCGCCCAGCGGGCGGAGCAGGCGGTGCAGGTCGCGCACCGGCACCAGTCCGTGCCGGGCGGCCAGCGCCGCCGCGCCGGGGTGGCCGCCGTGGGCCCACGCCCGGACCGCGTCCGCGGTCTCCTCGGCCAGGACCGCGGCCAGCACCGCCCCGATCCCGCCGCGGCGGTGCCCGGGGTCCACCACGAGCTCCACGAGCGCGGCGGCGTCGTCGGGCTCGCGGACACGGACCGCCGCCCCGAGCAGCTCCCCGCCGGAGGCCCGTGCGAGGACCGTGCGCACCCGCCCGCCGGGTGCGCTCCGCAGGTCCACGAGCGTCTGGTCGGAGAACGGCGGGTCGCCGTCCGCGGCCTCGGCCCGGGAGGCGAGGCCCGTGATCTCCTCGACCGGGGCGACGGCCGGGCGGTCGAGCTCGTACGGCACGGACTGGGGCATCTGGACCTCCTGCGGAACGGGGCGGCGGAACGGACCGGCCGGTGGGCCGGTGCTCAGTGCTCCCGGCTCCGGCTCGTGGCGAAGCTGTAGCCCACGTTACGCACCGTGGTGATCAGGTGCTCGTGGTCGGCGCCCAGCTTGGCCCGCAGCCGCCGCACGTGCACGTCCACGGTGCGGGTGCCGCCGTAGTAGTCGTAGCCCCAGACCTCGCTCAGCAGCTGCGCGCGGGTGAAGACCCGTCCGGAGTGCTGGGCCAGGAACTTCAGCAGCTCGAACTCCTTGTAGGTCAGGTTCAGCGGCTGACCGTTGACGTGGGCGGAATAGGCGGCGTCGTCGATGACCACCGAGCCCGCGCGGATCCGGGTGTCGTCCTCGGGCGCCTCGGCCGTGCGGGAGGAGGCCAGGCGCAGCCGGGCCTCGACCTCCGCCGGGCCGGCGGTGTCGAGCACCACGTCGTCGACCATCCAGTTCGCGGCCACCGCGGCCATCCCGCCCTCCGTGAGGACCATCAGCAGCGGTGCCGCCAGGCCCTTCGTGGTGAGCAGCTGGGCGAGGTTGCGCGCGGTGATCAGGTCGGTGCGCCCGTCCAGCAGCACCACGTCGGGGTGGCGGCCGTCGAGGCTGCCCGAGACGGTGCGGGTCGGGGCGACCGTCACCCGGTGGTTGAGCAGGTCGAGGGCCGGCAGCACCGATGCCGAGGGACCGTCCGCGTCGGTCAGCATCAGGATCTGGAACACTCGTGCTTCTCCACTCTGGCGTACGGGCTGAGCTGTCAGTATAAGTCGGCGCCGGTCCCCGCCCGCGCGACCCGGCCCCGACGCGGGGCGCCGCGCGCCCCGGCCCCCTCTCCCGGCCAGCCGCTATCGTTGCTCGTGTCCGCCCGGTCGCGCCGGTCCGGGCGCCGGCCCCGACCCTCGACAGTGCAGGAATCCGATCGCCATGAGATACGCCATGATCGCCGCGTGCAGCGTGCTCAGCCTGGCGGCGGCCCTGGCCGCGGTCGTGGTCGCCGGTCCCGCGCCGCTGCTCCTGGCCGCCGGGATGTCCCTGGTGATCGGCTTCGGCTGGCCCGCCGCCACCGGCATCGCCGCCCGGCACCGGCACAACGTGATCATGAGCGCCGCCGGCGTCGTGGCCGCGCTGCTCGTCCAGACCCTGCCCGGTCAGCAGCTCGTGTGGCTGCCCGCGGTCGTGGGGGTGGCCCTGGTGACCGTGTTCGCGGCGGAGCTGGTGCGCGGCGAGGGCGCCGAGCACCGGCTGGAGTCCACGATCGCCTCCACGGCGGGGGTGCTCGCCACGGTCAGCTCCTCCGGTTGGATCGCCCTGGCCAGCGACTACCGGGCGACCGGCCCGGACCCCGTGCAACTGGTGGTGGTCGGCGCCGTGGTCGCCGCGCTCGTGGCCGTCGTGGGCGCCCGGGTCATCTCGTCTGCCCCGAAGCGCTCGCCGAAGCGGGGGGTGGTGGCCCTCGGCGTGACCCCCGTGGCGTTCCTCGGCGTGGGGGCCCTGTTCACGGCCCGCCTGGTGAGCACCGTGGTAGCTTAGGGACCATGCTTGCACTCGAGATCTTCTACCTGGTCCTGCTGGGCATCTCCGGTCTGTTCATCGCCGGGATCTCCCTCAAGGTGATCCTCGGCCTGTTCAAGGGACAGCACTAGTTCCGTGCCGATCGAGATCCCCTCGGATCTGACTCCCGAGCTCGTCCCGTTCGCCTGGCTGCTGGGCGCCTGGGAGGGCGACGGCTTCATGGGCTACGGCGAGGTCGAGCAGCGGCCCTTCCGGCAGCGCGTGACCTTCGAGCAGAACGGCCTGCCGTTCCTCGAGTACCGGGCCGAGACCACGCTCCTCGACGAGGAGGGGCAGCCCATGCGCCCGGCCACCGTGGAGCAGGGCTTCTGGCAGCTCGACCGCACCCTGGAGGACGGCGACGTCGGCCCCGGGATGCTCCCGCCGGACCTCGTGCCGGTGCTCAAGGGCGCCGAGGACGTCGAACGGCTGCGCAACGGCGACGGCGGCTTCGACGTCCTGGTGACCCTCACGCACCCCGGTGGCATCGCCGAGCTCTACGTGGGCCAGATCAAGGGGCCCCGCATCGACCTCGCCACGGACGCCGTCGTGCGCGCCCGGGGCGCCAAGCAGTACAGCTCCTCGACCCGGATGTACGGTCTGGTCCACGGCGACCTGTTCTGGGCCTGGGACATGGCCGCCTTCGGCGAGCCGCTGGCCACGCACGCCTCCGCCCAGCTCAAGAAGGTCGGCTGATCCCCGTGACCGCCTACCGCTCGCCCCTGCTCGGACGCCCGGGCGCCGTCGAGGCCGAGGGCCTGGACCGTGGGGTCGCCGCCCACTACGGCGACCCGCTGCGCGAGCAGCGCGCCCTGGTGCGCACCCCCGGCACCGTGGTCGACCTCTCCCAGAAGGGCGTCGTCACCGTCACCGGTCCGGACCGCCTCAGCTGGCTGACCACGCTCTCCTCGCAGGTGCTCACCGGGCTCGCCCCGGGCGGCAGCGCCGAGACCCTCTTCCTCTCCGTGCAGGGGCGCGTCGAGACCGCGCCGCACGTCGTGGACGACGGCACCAGCACGTGGCTGATCACCGAGGCCGACGAGACCGCCCCGCTGGTCGCGTGGCTGGAGTCCATGCGCTTCGCGCTGCGCGTGGAGGTGGCCGACCGCTCCGGCGAGTGGGCCGTGCTCGGCGCCTCCGCTCCCGTGCCCGCGCTGGGCGACGGGCCGGCCTGGCGCGACCCCTGGCCCGGGGTCGCCCCGGGCGGATGGAGCTACGCGGCCCTCGACGGTCCGCACCCGGGGGAGGAGCGCACCTGGTGGGAGCACCTGGTGCCCCGCGCCGAGCTGCACGCCCTGACCCGCGAGCTGCCCCTCGCCGGCGCGTGGGCGGCCGAGGCGCTGCGGATCGCCGCCTGGCGCCCGCGCTGGGGGGCCGAGACGGACGAGCGGACGATCCCGCACGAACTCGACCTCCTGCGCACCGCCGTGCACCTGCAGAAGGGCTGCTACAAGGGGCAGGAGACCGTGGCCCGCGTGCACAACCTGGGCCACCCGCCCCGGCGGCTCGTGCTGCTCGACCTCGACGGCTCCGAGCACACGCTGCCCTCCCCGGGCGCCGAGGTCCTCGCGGGCGAGCGGACCGTCGGCCGGGTCACCTCCGTGCAGCTGCACCACGAGCAGGGCCCCATCGCGCTGGCCGTGCTCAAGCGCACCGCCGACCCCGAGGCCCGGCTCCTCGTCACCGACGGCGAGCAGCGCTGGGCCGCCGCCCAGCAGGTCGTGGTCCAGCCCGACGCCGGCCAGGTGGTCGGGCGGCAGTCCGGCTTCCTCCGCGGCCCCCGGGGCGAGCGCCCCTAGCACGGATTCCGCAGGGTGGTGCCGGACGGCCCCCGGCAGGCCCTCCGGAGTCCCGGTGCGCACCGCCGGACCGCGGGGGCGGCGCCGGTGCGTGTCCCGTCCGGGCCCTGGCGGGCCGGAGAACGCCCCGGTCCGCAGGTCCGAGACCCGCAGCGGCGCGCCCTCCGGCCGGCGGCCTCAACGGCCGAAGAGGACCCGGGCCTCGTCCCAGCGGTGCTGGGGCACGGTCTTGAGCCCGGCCAGGGCCTCGCCGAAGGGCACCCGGACCATGTCGGTGCCGCGGATGGCGACCATCTGGCCCCAGCCCTTGTCGGTGACCAGGTCCACGGCGGCCAGCCCGAAGCGGGTGGCCAGGACCCGGTCGAAGCCGGTGGGGGCCCCGCCGCGCTGGATGTGGCCCAGGATCGTGTTGCGGGTCTCGATCCCGGTGGCGGCCTCGATCTGCTCGGTGACGTACTCCCCGACCCCGCCCAGCCGGGGCCGTCCGGAGGCCTCGGTGCCCTTGCCGGCGAGCACGTCGCCGTGGCCCTCGGGGATGAAGCCCTCGGCCACGACCACCAGCGGGGAGCGGCCGCGCTCGTGCACCTCGGTGACCCAGGCGCAGACCTGCTCCATGGACACCGACTGCTCGGGGATCAGCACCGCGTGCGCCCCGGCGGACATCCCCGAGTGCAGGGCGATCCACCCGACGTGGCGGCCCATGACCTCGGCGACCATGCAGCGGTGGTGGGACTCCCCGGTGGTGCGCAGCCGGTCCATCGCGTCGGTGGCGATCTGCACGGCGGTGTCGAAGCCGAAGGTGTAGTCGGTGGCCTGCAGGTCGTTGTCGATGGTCTTGGGCACCCCCACCACCGGCAGCCCGGCCTCGGCCAGACGCTTCGCCCCGGCCAGGGTGCCCTCCCCGCCGATGGCCACGATCGCGTCGATGTGGTGGCGTTCGAGCATCACGGCGATCTTCTCCGGCCCGCCGCCGGGACCGTCGTAGGGGTTGGTGCGGGAGGTGCCCAGGATGGTGCCGCCCTCCCGGGCCAGCCCCCGCACCCGGGTGCGGGGCAGGTCCATGATGTCGCCCTCCACCACCCCGCGCCAGCCGTCGCGGAAGCCCACGAACTCGTGGCCGTGGCTCTTGATCCCGTGCAGCACCGCCGCCCGGATCACCGCGTTGAGCCCGGGGCAGTCCCCGCCGCTGGTCAGCAGTCCGATCTTCATCCGTACAGTCTCCTCCGGGTCGGCGGCGTGCGAGTCGGCCGGACGTGCACCGGCTCGACCAGTCTAGTGAACGGGCTCCGCGGCGGGGCCGCGGCGGGCCGGGCGGTCCGGGCCCCCGGGCTGCGGGACCGGGCCTAGACTGCGGGGAAAGGGGTCGGACGGGCCCGGAAGGAGGTCTGCGGTGAACGAGGACATGGAACCGGTCCGGGAGAACCTGCGGGAGTTCATCGACAAGCTGGTCGATCAGGGCTACACGGTGCGGGACGGGCAGTCGCCGGACCCGGACCTGATCGACCCGGGGGGCTCGGCGGTGCAGACCTGGCGGGAGGACTACCCCTACGAGGAGCGGCTGGACCGGGAGGAGTACGAGCTGGAGAAGTACCGGCTGCAGATCGAGCTGCTGAAGTTCCAGTACTGGGGCCAGGACCACGACCTCAAGCACGTCATCGTGTTCGAGGGCCGCGACGCGGCCGGCAAGGGCGGGACGATCAAGCGCTTCACCGAGCACCTGAACCCGCGCGCGGCCCGGGTGGTGGCCCTCACCAAGCCCTCCGACCGGGAGCGGGGGCAGTGGTACTTCCAGCGCTACATCGGCCACCTGCCCACCGCCGGGGAGATCGTGATGTTCGACCGCTCCTGGTACAACCGGGCCAACGTGGAGCGGGTGATGGGCTTCTGCTCGGACGCGGAGTACGAGGACTTCATGGTCCAGGCCCCGGTGTTCGAGAAGATGCTGGTGGAGTCGGGCATCCACCTGACCAAGTTCTGGTTCTCGGT
>NZ_MKJW01000086.1:0-53734 GCF_001942375.1 Kocuria sp. CNJ-770 | reverse complement strand
GGGTGCGCCGGTGGGATCCCTCCGAGGGGCCCACCGCACCCGGGGGGCTCTTCCGTTGCGCCGAGGCGCCCGGCCTCCTGCCGGGCCGCGGCACGCACGTCGCGCAGGCGCCGCGGCGGGCCGCCGTGGGCCTGGTTCAGCCCACCTTGGTGAGGGGGGCGTAGCGCAGCAGCAGCCGCTTCTCGTCCCCGCCGAAGCGCACCTTGGCCACGGTCTTGTCCCCGGCCCCCTCGACGGACACCACGGTCCCCTTGCCGAAGGCCTTGTGGTCCACGGTGTCCCCGACGGACAGGCTCGGGATCTCCTTGTTGGGCTGCACCCGCCCCGCCGCGGCGGCCCGGGACGGCGCCATCCGCTCGAAGGCGGCGTTCGAGGAGGCCGCCGCGCCCCAGTACGAGCCGCGCATCGCGTCCCGCTGCCCGGAGCCGCCGGCGTGCAGCGAGGAGCCCCAGGAGGCCGGGGCCGAGGATCCCTCGCGCTTCCACTCGAGCAGCTCCGCCGGGATCTCGTCGAGGAACGGGCTGGCCGGGTTGTACTGGGACTGGCCCCACATCGAGCGGAACTCCGAGCGGGTGAGGTAGAGGCGCTCCCGGGCGCGGGTCAGGCCCACGTAGGCGAGGCGCCGCTCCTCCTCCATCTCCTTCTCGTCCGTGAGGGAGCGCTGGTGCGGGAACAGCCCGTGCTCCATGCCGGTCAGGAAGACCACGGGGAACTCGAGGCCCTTGGCGGTGTGCAGGGTCATGAGGGTGACCACGCCCTGGACGCGGGCCTCGGCGACCTCCGCCGCGATCTGCTCGGCGCTCGGCCCGTCCTCGGAGGACCCCGCGGGCCGGTTGGGGATCTGGTCGGCGTCGGCCACCAGCGAGACGTGCTCGAGGAACTCGGGCAGCCCGGCCTCGGGGTTGTCCCGCTCGAACTCGCGCACCACGGCCACGAGCTCGGCGAGGTTCTCCACCCGGGACTCGTCCTGCGGGTCGGAGGACCCGCGCAGCCCGGCGAGGTAGCCGGACTGCTCGAGCACCGCCTCGAGCACCGTGGCGGCCCCCGAGGCCTCCGCCACCGAGGCGAGGTCGTCCATGAGCTGGACGAACGCCTTGACCGCGTTCAGCGAGCGGGTGGCCATCCCGGGGGCCTCGTCGGCGCGGCGCAGGGCGTCCATGAACGAGATCCGCTCCCGCTCGGCGAGCGCGGCCGCGGCCCCCTCGGCGCGGTCGCCGATGCCGCGCTTGGGCTCGTTCACGATGCGCCGGACGTTGATGTCGTCGTCCGGGTTCACGATCGAGCGCAGGTAGGACAGGGCGTCCTTGATCTCCTTGCGCTCGTAGAAGCGGGTGCCGCCCACCACCTTGTACGGCAGGCCCACGCGCATGAGGATCTCCTCGAGCGAGCGGGACTGGGCGTTGGTGCGGTAGAACACGGCGACGTCACCGGGACGGTAGCCGTCCTCGTCCTGGAGGCGGTCGATCTCCTCGGCGATGAACCGGGCCTCCTCGTGCTCGTTCTCCGCGGCGTAGCCGGTGATCTTCGCGCCGTCGCCGGAGGCGGTCCACAGCCGCTTGTCCCGGCGGGCCTTGTTCTTGGCGATCACCGCGTTCGCGGCGGTGAGGATGTTCTGGGTGGACCGGTAGTTCTGCTCCAGCAGGATGGTGCGCGCCTGCGGGTAGTCCTTCTCGAAGTCGACGATGTTGCGGATGTCGGCCCCGCGGAACGCGTAGATCGACTGGTCGGAGTCGCCCACGACGGTCAGCTCGGCGGGCGGCACGGGGTTCGCCCCCGGACCGGGATCAGCTCCGGCGCCCGTGCCGACGAGCTCCCGGACCAGGGCGTACTGCGCGTGGTTGGTGTCCTGGTACTCGTCGATGAGCACGTGCCGGTACCGGCGCCGGTAGTACTCGGCGACCTGGGGGAAGGCCCGGAGCATGTGCACGGTCTGGCCGATGAGGTCGTCGAAGTCCATCGCGTTGGCCGCGCGCAGCCGCTCGGTGTAGCCGCGGTAGACCTGGGCCACCGCGCTCTCGAAGGGGTCGGTCTCCGAGACGCGGGACAGGTAGGTCTCGTCGTCGACGAGCTCGTTCTTCAGCGCGGAGATCCGGTGCTGGATGCTCTTGGGCGCGAAACGCTTCGGGTCGAGGTCGTGCTGCTTGGCCACGAGGGTGATCAGCCGCAGCGAGTCGGCGGAGTCGTAGATCGAGAAGGTCGACTTCAGGCCCACGCTGGCGGCCTCCCGCCGCAGCACCCGCACGCAGAACGAGTGGAACGTGGAGATCGACATCGACTTCGCCGACTCCCCCACCAGCTCGACCACGCGCTCGCGCATCTCGGCGGCGGCCTTGTTCGTGAACGTGATCGCCAGGATCTCCCCCTGGTGGGCACGGCCGGTGGCCAGCAGGTGGGCGATCCGGTGGGTCAGCACCCGGGTCTTGCCGGAGCCCGCGCCGGCGACGATCAGCAGCGGCGAACCGGAGTGCTCCACGGCGGCCCGCTGCGGTTCGTTGAGGCCCTCCACGAGGGCCTCCGCGGGAACGGCGCCGCGGCGCGGGGCCGCGTTCGCGGCGGGACGCGCCACGGAGGAGGAGGGCAGGAGCGGGTTGTCGAAGAGGTAGTCCATCGTGGTCCCAGTCTACCGAGGGCCGGTGACACCCGGGCCGGGGTGGGGAGCGGGCTCAGACGAAGTGCAGCTCCAGCCGGTGCCGCCCGTTGTCGTCGTCGACCCACAGCTCCGAGTCGGCCACGGTGACCCGGACGGGCCGCTGCAGCCGGATCTCGTCGTCGAACTCCGCGGCCCCGGCCTCACCGCCGCCGTAGACGGTGTCCAGCTGCCGGTCCGCCAGGTCCAGGTGGCGGATCGCGTCGTTGCCGGTGTCGGCGATCACGATCGACCCGTCGTAGAGGATCTGCAGGTCCTCGGGGTGGTCCAGCTGGGCGGCGTCCGCCGGCCCGTCGGCGAAGCCCGGCCCCGCCCGGCCCACCACCGTGCAGATCCGCGGGTCGCCGTCGGGCTTGTCCGTGTCGATCTCGATGCAGCGCAGGGACGAGGAGTCGCGGTCCACGAACCAGAGGGTCCCGTTGCCGTCCTCGGTGAT
Source organism: Kocuria sp. CNJ-770 (assembly GCF_001942375.1). Classification (NCBI taxonomy): domain Bacteria; kingdom Bacillati; phylum Actinomycetota; class Actinomycetes; order Micrococcales; family Micrococcaceae; genus Kocuria; species Kocuria sp. CNJ-770. The sequence goes on along the minus strand of NZ_MKJW01000086.1, from coordinate 50,651 downwards.
CGAGACGGTGGCCGCGAACGTGGCCTGTCCCGCCTTCCCGTCCCGCTGCCCGGACTCCCCCGTGCCCGCGAACCCGTACAGCACGTCGGTGTACGGGTCCCAGCGGAACAGCCGGTGCAGCGACGGCACCGCCACGATCACGGCCGAGAGCTTGTGCGACCACACCATGTCCGTGATGGGGGCGCCGCCGAGGACGGAGCAGTCCACCGTACGGCGCACCGTCTCGTGGTCCTTCTCGAAGAGCCTCAGCGCATTGCCCTCGGTCAGCCGCATGAGCAGGCCGTCCGGGAGTCCGATGGACAGTTCCATGACGGGCACCTCCGTGTCGTCCTCGTCGCGCGCCCGGTCGTCGTCGGCCGGACCGTTCCCCCGCGGGTCGCGAGGACCGGTGCGGGTGGCCCCAGCCTACTCCTGGGTCGAGCGCCCCGCGGGGGGACGCACAGCCGGACCGCACGCCCGGCCACCGGACGGATAATGGGGGCATGGCACTGACCCGGGCGCAGAAGGCACGCAAGCACGGCAGCACGGCGGTCGAGCCGCCGCCGCGGGGGGCCCGGCTGCACGAGGCGCGGCCCGGCGAGCTGCGGCCCGAGCCCGCCCGGTCGAGCTCCGGGCTCGTGGTCGGGGTGGCCGTGGGCGTCTCCGCGCTGCTGTGGCTGTACGTGCACGCGTGGGTGCTCTCCCAGTTCGGTGCGGCCGTCGCGGACGGCCTGCTCCTGCCCGAGTGGATGCCCGGCGGGTTCGACCAGGCCCACGCCGCACGGCTCGCCGTCGCCCTCGGCGAGGAGGGACGGGCCCAGTACGAGGCCGTGCACCGTTCCGCCGGTCTGCTGGCCCCGCTCTTCGTGGGTCTGGCGTGGCTGCTCCTCGTCGCCCTCCACACGGCCTCCCGCGCTCGCCGGTGGCTGCGCTCGGCGGTCGTGCTGGGCTTCGCGGCCGTCTCCCTGGCGGGCAACGCGGCGATCGACGCCGCGCTCGCGGACCCCGGCGACGCCTCGGCCGTGGCCACGGCGTCCGCCCTCGTGGTGGCCCGCTGGGTGCTGCTGGTGCTGCTGCTGGCGGTCACCGTGGCCGTGGCCGTGGAGGCGCTGCGGCGCCGGGCGCCGCGGCCTCCGGCCGGCGGCCCGGAGCGCCCCGGGGACCCCCCGCGCTGAGCGGCAGGACCCGGGCAGCGCGACGCCCCGGACCGGGCGGTCCGGGGCGTTGCGGTGGTGCCCCCGATTGGATTCGAACCAACGACACCGGCTTTAGGAGAGCCGTGCTCTATCCCCTGAGCTACGAGGGCGACGCCGAACAGTCTAGGTGCTGCCCGGGAACCCCGCGAACCGTGCGCGTCTAGGATCGGTCGCATGCCCGTCTACATCGATCCGCCGCTGTGGCCCGCCCACGGGACGCACTTCTCCCACCTGGTCTCCGACTCCTCCTACGAGGAGCTGCACGCCTTCGCGTACCGGCTGGGCGTGCCCCGGCGCGCGTTCGACCGGGACCACTACGACGTGCGGGGCAGCCTCTACGACCGGGCGGTGGCCGCGGGCGCGCGGCCGGTCGAGGGCCGTGAGCTCACACGGGTGCTCCTGCGCAGCGGTCTTCGCGTGCCCGCCCGGGCCCGCCCGGAGCGGATCGGCCGGGTGCTGGGCCGGCGCTGGGACGGCCGGTTCCCCGGTCTGCCGCGGCTCGGGGCGGAGCTCGTCGAACGGTGGGGGGAGCCCCACCGGCACTACCACGGCCGCTCGCACCTGCTGGCGGTCCTCGAGGCCCTCGACGAGCTGGCCGCCGGAGCCGGGCTGGACCGGGAGCAGCACGACGCCCTCCTGCTGGGCGCGTGGTTCCACGACGCCGTCTACGCCGGCCGGCCCGGGCAGGACGAGCGGGACTCCGCCGAACTGGCCGGGGAGCGCCTGACCGCGGCCGGTCTCGCCCCGGACGTGGTCGCCGAGGTCCAGCGCCTGATCCTGCTCACCCTCGACCACGCGGCCGCGGCCGAGGACCTCCCCGGGGCGCTCCTGCTGGACGCGGACCTCGCCGTGCTGGGGTCCTCGCCCGCCGCGTACGCGGCCTACGCCGCCGCCGTGCGCCGGGAGTACGCGCACGTGCCCGACACCGACTTCGCCGCCGGGCGGCTGCGGGTGCTCGAGGGACTCTGGCACCGGCAGCCGCTCTACCGCACGCCGGCCGCGCAGCGGCGCTGGGGAGCCCGCGCCGCCCGCAACCTGGAGGCCGAGATCCAGCAGCTGCGCACTGCCGCGGGCCGGGGCGCCCCCGCCGACGTGGAGGTACTCACGATCACGGCGGTGTGCCTGCGCGACGACGACGGCGCCCTGCTCACGGTGCGCAAGCGGGGCACGGACCGGTTCATGCTGGTGGGCGGCAAGCTCGACCCGGGCGAGTCCCCCGCCGAGGCGGCCGTGCGGGAGACGGCCGAGGAGGTGGGACTGGCGCTGCGCCCCGGGCAGCTCCGCCTGCTGGGAGAGTTCGAGGCCCCCGCCGCGAACGAGACCGCCACGTGGGTGCGCTCCACGGTCTTCACCGCGCCCCTCACCGGGCGCCCGGAGGCCCGCGCGGAGATCGAGGAGCTGCGGTGGCAGCCGCTGGACGACGTCTCGCCCGCCGCGCTGCCGGCCGATCTGGCGCCGCTGCTCCGGGAGCACGTCATTCCCGCGCTGCTGGGCTCCCCTGCGGATCGTCCAGCTCGCCCGCGGCGCGGTGCCGCCGGTGGAGCAGGAGCCCGGTGACCAGGCCCAGCACGATGCCGACGCCGCCGAAGACGGACAGCCACATGGCGGCGTGGCCGACGAACGCGGCCACCACGAGGCCGACCACGATCCCGGGCACGGCGCCGCCGATCATGCCGTAGGCCATGTAGGCGTACTCACGGTCCAGGCTGGTGCGGGCGTTGCGGCTGAGGTCGGTGGCCATGGGTCCAGTCTATCGGCGCCGGGCGACGCGGGCCGGGCAGTGGCCGGACCGGTCGGCGGCGCGCACCGGGCACGGTGGGCGGGCGGCCGCCGGACGAGCAGCGGGTGCGCGGAACCTGTCTGGCCGACCAGGATCCGCGCACCCGAACCGATGTCCTCGCGTGCGGTCAGCGCACGCGGACGTAGATCGGGCCGGAGCCCACGTTGACGCTGTCGATGACCGTGGTGCCGCCGTTCCAGCCGCCGTGCACGGCCTTGCCGCCGCCGATGTAGACGCCGATGTGGGCCGAGCCCATGCCGCCGTCGGCGTAGTAGACGAGGTCGCCGGGCTTGGCCTGGCCGGCGGAGACCTGCGTGCCGAGGCTCAGATAGGAGGCCGGCCAGCCGTGGTGGTTGATGCCGGCGGCGCGCAGGGCGTTGGTGACCAGGGCCGTGCAGTCCTGGCCGACGCCGAGCTGGCCCAGAGCGGCCGAGGAGATGGTGGCGCCCTTGCCGGAGGCGGAGCTCTGCGGGGCGACGGTGCGCTCGGCCGCCGGGGCCGCCTGGACGGCCGGCTTCGGCGCCGGGGCCTGCTTCACGGCCGGCTGCGGGGCGGCCTGCACGGCGGGGGCGGCCGGCTGCGGGGCCGGGCGACGACCGGCTGCGCCGCCGGCGTCGCTGCCGGCCGCTGGACGGTCTCGCGGGCCTCGGGCTCCGCCTTCTTCTCGGCCGCCTTCTTCTCGTTCTTCTCGGCCTGCTTCTTCTCGGACTCGTCCTGGGCCTTCGTCACGTGGGCGACCGGCGCGAGGGAGACGGTGGGGGCGGCGGACGGGGTCGCCGCGGCCACGGCGGACAGCGGGGCGTCGGCGGCGGCCTCCTGGGCCGGGGCCTCGTGCGCGGAGACGGTGGTGGCCAGCGCCAGGCCGGAGAGGGCGGCGACGGCGGCCACGGTGCGGGCCCGGCCGGTCAGGAGGGAGGTGACGCCGGTCGAGGAGTTCAGGTCACGAGTCATGGGGGTTTCAGCAGGCTTTCTGGAGGGCCGGGCGAACCTGCCGGGAGACTGCGGTGACAGCACGGATCACCCCGCGCGCAGGCGCGCGGGGTGATCGATCTCCGGCAGCGCGGCCGTCCGGATGCGGAGGGCCGCGCACGGCGGGGGGAACGGAGGAGGGCGTCCGAAGGCGGACGGGGCGCACGGCGTCGGAGAGGACGGATGTGCGGGGGGGGGACCCGGGAGTGCGGGTCCGGGTGGTCCGGGAGGGACCGGGTGCCTCCCGCGGGGACCCTGGGGTCTCCGCGGGAGACGAGCCGGATCAGCCGATCCGGTAGTAGCCGTCGAGCTGCATGGCGTTGACGGAGTGGATCTGCGTGCCCTGCGAGGGGTTCAGCGCCGAGATCATCTTGCCGCCGCCGATGTAGATGCCCACGTGGCCCCCACCGTTCTGGGAGACGAGGTCGCCGGGCTGCGGGTTGGACACGGGGGTGCCGGCGGCGAACTGGGCCCAGGTGGTGCGGGGCAGGTCGATGCCGTTCTGGGCGAAGACCCACTGGGTGAAGCCGGAGCAGTCCCAGGCGCCGAAGGCGGTGCCGCCGTAGACGTAGCCGGAGCCGATGCCCTGCTGGGCAGTGCCCACGATGCCGCCGGCGGCCGCGGTGATCTCGGTCGTGGCGTTGGCCTGCGGGGTCACGCTCGCGGTGGAGACCGCCGGCTGCGCGGCGGGGGCCGGGGCCTGGTAGGCCGGGGCGGCGGGCTGCGCGGCAAGCGGGGCCTGGTAGGCGGCGGGGGCCGGGGCCTGGTAGGTGTAGGAGGCCAGCGAGGCGGCGGCCGGAGCCGGGGCCGAGTAGGCGGCACCGGAGGCCGCGGGGATCTCGGCGTAGGCCTGGGCCGGGGCGATGGAGCCGACGATCGCGGCGCCGGCGGCGGCGGCGATCGTGGTGTTGCGCACGGCGTTCGAGGTGGTCTCGGCGCGGTGGCGGGCGGTGCTCTGCTTGAAAATAGCCATGGGTGTGTTCCTCCCTTTGCCTACGAGGTGAGCTGTCGGATTCGGGTGGGAGACACCCGGCCGCGGAGCGCATGCGCTCCGGCGACTTAACCCCAAGGCCCCGGATCACCGGGACCGGAAATGGTTCCCCCGCTTCTGCCAAGCAGTTTCTGTGCATGGGCCCCGGGCACCGGCAGAATTCGGCGATGTGCACGAGGATGCCGATCCGACCAGTGATCAGCACGGGTTGAACAATACATGACCGGTTACGGAAGTGTCACGTTTTGATCACGGCCGATCACGGAATTGCATCTCGGGCCGGACGAAAACCTGTGGATTATGTCGCTCCGGACTATCAGTGCGATCCGGCGGCGCACGGTGGAGCGAGGGTCCGGGCACCCCTGAACCCGCGGCTCACCAGGGCATTCGCCGCCGGCGGGGCACGGTCCGGCCGAACTGGCCGAAAGTGCCTTGTGAACGTCCCCACAAGGGTGGCCGGGTCTCGCGCAGGGCCCCGTGACCTGTCCCGTGACCTGCCCCCGGGCCGGGCACGACCCGACGGGCGCTCAGACGGCGAGGACCCGGATGGCCCCGGCCGTGCGCAGGTCGATCTCCGCGGACCGGCCGGTCTCGGCGACCTCGATCCGCACCCGCTGGCCCTCCACGCGGGCCCGGACGACGGCCCCGGTGAGCACGCCGACGTCGCTCAGCACGCCCAGCAGCGCGGCGTCGGCCTGCACCACCTCCGGCAGCAGCGCCACGGTGTGCGTCGCCTCCGGATCCGCGCGGGCGGCCTCCAGCAGGGAGGGGTGCCCCGCCGCCGAGGGGCTGTCCCCGACGCCCAGTGCGGCCAGGCCCGGGATCGGCGTGCCGTACGGGGAGTATCGGGGGCTGTGCAGCAGGTCCACCAGCCGCCGTTCGACCTGCTCGCTCATCACGTGCTCCCAGCGGCACGCCTCGTCGTGGACCTGGGCCAGGTCCAGTCCGATGACGTCGGCCAGCAGCCGCTCCGCCAGACGGTGCTTGCGCATCACCTGCACCGCGCGTTCGCGGCCCAGCTCGGTGAGCACCAGGGAGCGGTCGGCCCCCACCGTCAGCAGTCCGTCGCGCTCCATCCGGGACACCGTCTGCGAGACGGTGGGCCCGGAGTGGTCGAGGCGCTCGACGATGCGCGCCCGCATGGGCGTGATGCCCTCCTCCTCGAGCTCGAGCACGGTCCGCAGGTACATCTCCGTGGTGTCGATCAGATCGCTCATGCCTCAGTCATCCTTCGTCCGGCCGTCCGTCCCCGGGGATCCCGCCCGGTCCGGTCTTCCCGCACGAGCTTAGTCCGCGGTCCCCTGCCGCGGAGGGGACCGGGCCGCGGCGGGGCCCGGGTCCGGGTGGGGCAGAATGGGCCGGGGCCCGGCCGTGCACGCCCCTGCACCACCACCGCCGCGCCCGCCGCCCGCCGCACGTCCGTCATGAGGGAGCACCCGTTGTCCGCACACGTCACCATCCCCCAGCACCTGCTCCCGGCCGACGGCCGGTTCGGCGCCGGGCCCTCCAAGGTCCGCCCGGAGCAGGTCGACGCCGTCGCCCGGGCCGGGGCCGGGCTGCTCGGGACCTCCCACCGGCAGGCCCCGGTCCGGCGGCTCGTGGGCTCGGTGCGCGAGGGCCTGGCGCAGTTCCTCCGTCTGCCCGAGGGCCACGAGGTCCTGCTCGGCCTCGGCGGGGCCACCGCCTTCTGGGACGCCGCCGTCTTCGGGCTGGTCGAGGCCAAGGCCCAGCACCTGGTGTTCGGCGAGTTCGGCGCCAAGTTCGCCCAGGCCACGGACGCCGCGCCGTTCCTGGAGGCCTCCTCCGTGGTGGAGGCCCTGCCCGGCACCCGTCCGGAGCCGCGGGCGGAGGACGGCGTGGACGTCTACGCCTGGCCCCAGAACGAGACCTCCACCGGGGTGGCCGCCCCCGTGGTCCGGCCCGCCGGCATCGCGGACGAGGCGCTGGTGCTGGTCGACGCCACCTCGGCGGCGGGCGGAATGGCCGCGGACCTCTCCGCGGCGGACGTCTACTACTTCTCCCCGCAGAAGAACCTGGGCTCCGACGGCGGGCTGTGGCTGGGGGCCTTCTCCCCCGCCGCGATCGAGCGGATCGAACGGATCGGCGCCTCCGGGCGCTGGGTCCCCGACTTCCTGAAGCTGACCACGGCCCTGGAGAACTCTCGCAAGGACCAGACCTACAACACCCGGCGCTGGCCACGCTGGTGATGCTGGACGAGCAGCTGCGCTGGCTCAACGACCGGGGCGGCATGGCCTGGGCGGCGGCCCGCACGAAGGAGTCCTCCGACCTGGTCTACGCCTGGGCCGAGGCCTCCCCCTTCGCCGCCCCCTTCGTGGCCCGCCCGCAGGACCGCTCCACGGTGATCACCACGGTGGACTTCGACTCGGGCGTGGACGCCGCCGCCGTGGCCGCCGTGCTGCGCGCCCACGGCGTGGTGGACGTGGAGCCCTACCGGAAGCTGGGGCGCAACCAGCTGCGGATCGCCACGTTCGTCTCGATCGAGCCCGACGACGTCGCGCGGCTGCTGGCCTGCGTGGACCACGTCGTCGACCGGCTGCGCGCGGCGGACGGCGGGCGCTAGGGAGCCGCCCCCGGGGACGCCGCCCCGGCCGCGGGGCCCCGGGCGCGCAGCCGCAGCCAGAACAGGGCGCCGACCAGGGCCCCGCCGAGCCCGGCGGCCACGGCCACGCCCATGCCCCACCGCGCCCCGAGGGCGTCCGTGATCCACCCGACCACGGGCGCCCCCACCGGGGTGCCGCCCATGAAGATGGCCATGTAGAGGCTCATCACCCGGCCGCGCATCACCGGGAGGTGGTCGACTGCACATAGGCGTTGGCGGTGGTCATGATCGTCAGGGAGGACAGCCCGCACGGGACCAGCCACAGCGCGAACACCGTCAGGGTGGGCGCCGTGGCCGCCCCGAGGCAGCTGAGCGCGAAGACGGCGCTGCCGCCGTAGACGTAGCGCAACCGGGCGCTGCGCCGCCGGGCCGAGAGCAGGGCGCCCGCCACCGTGCCCACCGCGAGGACCGAGTTGAGCACCCCGAAGGTCTCCGGTCCGCGGCCGAACTCGGGGCCGGCCATGGCGGCCAGGAACACGGCGAAGTTCAGCCCGAAGGTGCCGATGAGGAAGATCGTCACCAGCACCGCCACGATGTCGGGACGGCCGCCGACGTAGGCGAGTCCCTCCCGGATCTGCCCGCGCCCCCGCCCGGAGCGCGGCATCCCGCGCAGCTCCTCGGACCGGATGGCGAGGATCGCGGCGAGCATGGCGCCGAAGGTGAGCGTGTTGAGCAGGAACACCCACCCGGAACCGATCGAGGCCACGAGCACGCCGGCGGCGGCGGGGCCGATCATCCGGGCCGCGTTGAACGAGGTGGAGTTCAGGGCCACGGCGTTGGAGAGGTAGTCGTCGTCGACCATCTCGGAGACGAAGGTCTGGCGCACGGGAGCGTCCGCGGTGGACGCGACACCGAGGGCCAGGGCGAAGGCGTAGACGAGCCCCAGGCTCGCCACCCCGGCCAGCACGGCCGCGCCCAGTCCCGCCGCGAGCGCGGCCATGGCGGTCTGCGTCCACAGCAGCAGGCGGCGCCGGTCCAGCCGGTCGGCGAGCACCCCCGCCCAGGGCGCCAGGAAGAGCTGGGGCAGGAACTGGAGGGCGGTCACCACGCCCATCGCGGTGGCGTCGTGGTCCGAGAGCTCGTCGAAGACCAGCCAGGACTGGGCGGTGCGCTGCATCCACGTGCCGATGTTGGACACCAGGGCGCCCAGGAACCAGATGCGGTAGTTGCGGAAGCGGAAGGACCGGAACATGCCCCGGGCGGGATCGGGGGCGCCCGCGGCCGCGACGCCGCTCCGCGGGGCGCTCAGGGCCGTTCGCCGTCCGGCGACGGCACGGTCCCGTCCTGCGGGCCGGACCCGGGCTCGTCGCCGCCCGCGGCCGGCTCCTCGGCGGCGGTCCCGGGGGCCTGGTCGGCGGGTGCCGCCGCGGCCTCCTCCTCGGCGCGCTCCTGCTCCTCCTGGGCCTTCTCCTCGGGGCTCACACGCTCGGACCAGGGCACCCACTCGGGGGCCAGCAGGGCGTCCTCCCCGGGCAGCAGGCCGACCTCGCAGACGGTCACCGTCCTGCTGCGCGGGGCCCGGGCGAGGCTCGCGAACCAGTTCCAGCCGCGGTAGCCGGGCAGGGTGCACTCGAAGAGGTGGACGACCAGCCGGTCCTCCTCGACCTGCACGCGGTGCCCGGGACCGATCTGCTGAGGCTCCGCGATCTGCTCCACGCCGGCACGGGCGGTGGCGGTGTCGGCGATCAGCAGGGCGTCCTGCTTGGGGGCCCGGCGGCGGGCCGGTCGCGCCGGGCGGGCAGGAGGCTCGGGGGCCGCCTCGGCGGGCGCGTCCTGGACGGTCTCCTCGGTCACTGCTGGTCTCCCTCGGGGTGAGTGCTGGGTGGGGCGCCCGGGCCGGGGCCCGGGCCGGTCGGCTCAGACGTCCAGGTTGTCGGCCACGGTGCGCAGGATGGCGGCGATCTTCCGGCCGTGCGCGGAGTCCGGGTAGCGGCCGCGGTGCAGCCCGTTGGACATCTCGTCCAGGAGCTTGATGAGGTCCTCGGTGATGACCGCCATCTCCTCGGCCGGTTTGCGGACGTTCTTGGCGATCGACGGCGCCCGGTCCAGGATGCGCGCGGACAGCGCCTGCGCGCCGCGCCGCCCCTGGGCCACGCCGAACTCCATGCGCGTCCCCGGCTTCACCGTGGTGGCGCCCGCGGGCAGGGCCGAGGAGGGAAGGAACACCTCCTGGCCGTCGTCGGTCGCCAGGAAGCCGAAGCCCTTCTTGGAATCGAACCACTTCACCTTGCCGGTGGGCACGCTGTCTCCCTCGTCGTCGTCCTCGTGGAAGGGCGGCCCCGCCGTCCGTGCTGCCGGGCCACCCTGTGGAACCTCCCATTCTAGCCCTGCCGCAGGCGCCGGGACGCCCGCGGACGCGGTCACGGCGGGGTCCCCGGCTCGCTATTCTGGACCCATGCCTTCCCACGACGACCGCGCCGCCACGCCCGAGGACCGCCCCGCCCGCCGCCCGGGGGTCGACGTCCTCGGCGCCGCCGCGGTCGTGCTGGGCCTGGTCTGCGCGGTGTGCCTCGGGCTGCTGCTGGTGCTGAAGGCCGTCGGCGCGGACCCGTGGGACGGGCTGACGGTCATCCCGTGGTTCGTGCTGCCCGTGGCCTTCCTGCTCTTCTGCGCCGCCCTGGTGCGCTCCGTGCTGCGCCGGCGCCGGGCCTGACCCGTGGTCCCGGACGGACTGCTCCGGGACCTCGCGGCCCGCTCCCCCGGTGAGCTGGCCGCGCTGCTCGACGCGCGACCCGACGCCGTGCGCCCCGGGACGACGACGACCGCCGAGCTCGCCGAGGCACTGCTCTCCCGGGCGGGCCTGAGCCGGGCCCTCGACGAGCTCTCCCGGCCGGAGCTGGACGCCCTCGAGCGGGCCGTGGTGCTCGGCACCCCGGACGGTCCCGCCGGCCCGCTGCTGGCCGCCCCGCCGTGGGACCGGCTGCACCGGCTGGCCCTGGTCCACAGGGACGGGAACGCGCTGCGGCTCGTGCCCGGGGTGGCGGAGGCCCTGGGCCGCTACCCCGCCGGGCTGGGCCGCCCGCACCGGGTGCTGGCGGCCCGGGCGGCACGCCTGCGCGGCGGCGAGCCGGCGGCCCCCGCGTCCCCCGCGTCCCCCGCGGAGATCGTGCGCTGGCCCGCGCCGGTGCGGAGGTGCTCGAGCGGTTCCGCTCCCGCCCGGTGGGCCTGCTGCCGGACGCGCTGCGCCGTCCGGACCCGGAGGCCGCCGCCGCCCGGCCCGTGGACTGGCTCCTGGCCCGCGGCGTCCTGCTCCCCGTGGACTCCCGCCACGTCGAGCTGCCCCGGGAGTTCGGCCTCGCCCTGCGCGGGGCGACCCCTGGGCCCGGTCCCCGCAGGACCCGCCCCTGCCCCCGGGCACGCGGGTGCCCGACCGGCTGCGGGACAACGCCGCCGCGGCGGCCGTCGAGCAGGTGCTGCGCCGGCTGGCCGCGCTGCGCGCCGAGCTGCGCGAGCGTCCCCTGACCACGCTGCGCGCCGGGGGGATCGGCGTGCGCGAGCTGCGCCGCCTGCGCACCGCTCTGGCCCTGGAGCACCCGGAGCTCGTGCGCCTCCTGGGCCTGGCCGAGCTCGCCGGGCTCGTGGAGCTCGACCCGGACACCTCCGCGTGGCGGCCCGCGCCGGCGCCCTTCGAGGACGCCGAGCGCCCCGAGCAGTGGCTGCACGTCGTCAGCTCGTGGCTGGCCGCCGACGTCGTGCCCTCCGCGGTCGGCCTGCCCCTGGCCGACGGCACGGTCGTGGGGGTCCTCACCCGCGGGACGCACTCCCCGGAGGCCCCGCCGGTGCGCCGGGCGCTGCTGCGGGCCCATGCCGCCCTCGCCGAGGCCGCGCCGGGCGGGCACGGCCCCGAGGACGTCCTGGCGCTCGCCCGGTGGCAGCGCCCGCGCCTGGCCCGCTCCCTCGACCGGTGGGGACCCGGCATGCTCGCCGAGGCGGCCGAGCTCGGCCTCGTGGGCGCCGACGCCCTCTCCCCGGCCGGGCGTGCGGTCGCCGCGGGCCGGGCCGAGGAGGCCGCCCGGGCGGTGGCCGGCTGGTTGCCCGCTCCCGCGCGGACGGTGCTGCTGCAGGGCGACCTCACCGCCACGGCCACCGGCTACCTCGCCCCGCCCGTGGCCCGCGCCCTGGGCGAGCTCGCGGACGCGGAGGGCCACGGCCCGGCGGCCCGGCACCGGTTCACCGAGCGCTCCCTGCACCGGGCCCTCGACGCCGGGTGGGACCCGGAGAGCATCCTGGCGTGGCTGGCCGAGCACGGCCGCGGACCCGTGCCGCAGGCCCTGGCCTACCTGGTCGAGGAGGCCGGCCGGGACCACGGCCGGGTCCGGATCACCCCCGCCGACTGGGTGCTCACGGGTGAGCAGGACCTCCTCGAGGCCCTCGCCCGCTCCCCCCGCCTGGCGGGGCACCGGCTGCGCCGGCCCGCCCCGGGCGTGCTCGTGGTCACCGGGGACGAACCGGGTCCCGGCCGGCGCCGGGCGGGACCGGCGCGCGGGGGCAGTCTCGAGCAGCTCGTCGCCGCCGTCCGCGCCACGGGCACGGAGCCGGCGGTGGAGACCGTCCGGCCGGCACCGCCGCCGTCCGCCGGCGACGCCGGCCCGGACCTGCTGCCGCAGGCGCCCGCCCCGCGCCACCCGGGGCCGTCGGCCGCGGAGGTCGAGGACCTGCTGGCCCGCCTCACCGGCGCGGACGACGTCCCGCCGCCGCCCGACCGCACCGACCGCACCGACCCTGCAGGAGAGCGCTGATGGGACCCCTGATCGTCCAGAGCGACCGGACCGTGCTGCTCGAGATCGACCACGAGGACGCCGACGAGGCCCGCCGCGAGCTCGCCGCCTTCGCGGAGCTCGAGCGCGCCCCCGAGCACGTGCACACCTACCGCATCACCCCGCTGGGGCTGTGGAACGCCCGCGCCGCCGGCCTGGACGCCGAACAGGTGCTGGACGTCCTGCTGACCCGCTCTCGCTTCCCGGTGCCCCATGCCCTGCTCGTGGACATCGACGAGACGATGTCCCGCTACGGCCGGCTCGTGCTGGAGAAGGACCCCGTGCACGGGCTCGTGCTGCGCTGCCACGACGCCCCCGTCCTGGAGGAGATCGCCCGGCACCGGAAGATCGCCCCGCTGCTGGGCCCGCGGATCGACGGGGAGACGACCGTGGTGCACGCGAGCGCCCGGGGCGAGCTCAAGCAGCTGCTGCTCGCCGTGGGCTGGCCGGCCGAGGACCGGGCCGGGTACGTGGACGGCACCCCGCACCCCATCTCCCTGACGGAGACGGACCCCGTCTCCGGCGAGGCCTGGGCGCTGCGGCCCTACCAGCGCCGGGCCGTGGAGAGCTTCTGGGCCGGCGGCAGCGGCGTCGTCGTCCTCCCGTGCGGCGCGGGCAAGACGCTGGTGGGCGCCGCGGCGATGGCGGCGAGCTCGACGACCACGCTCGTGCTGGTCACGAACACCGTCTCCGCCCGGCAGTGGAAGGCGGAGCTGCTGCGCCGGACCACCCTGACGGAGGACGAGATCGGCGAGTACTCCGGGGCGCTCAAGGAGGTCCGCCCCGTCACCATCGCCACCTACCAGGTGCTCACGGCCCGCCGCGGCGGGACCCACCCCCACCTGGAGCTGCTCGACGGCCACGACTGGGGGCTGATCGTCTACGACGAGGTGCACCTGCTGCCCGCCCCCGTCTTCCGGATGACCGCCGAGCTGCAGGCCCGGCGCCGGCTGGGCCTGACCGCGACCCTGGTGCGCGAGGACCACCGGGAGGGGGAGGTGTTCTCGCTCATCGGCCCGAAGCGCTACGACGCCCCGTGGCGGGAGATCGAGGCCCAGGGGCACATCGCCCCCGCGGACTGCGTGGAGGTGCGGGTGCAGCTGCCCGTCGGGGACCGGATGGCCTACGCCTCCGCGGAGGACGCCGACCGGCACCGGCTCGCCTCCTCCTCCCCGCACAAGCTCGACGTCGCGGCCCGCCTGGTGGCCCGCCACCGCGGGGAGCCGGTGCTGGTGATCGGGCAGTTCCTGGACCAGCTCGACGAGCTGGGCGCGCTGCTCGACGCCCCCGTGCTCAAGGGCAGCACGAGCACGGCCCGGCGGGAGCGGCTCTTCGCCGCCTTCCGCGCCGGGGAGCTACCGGTGCTGGTGGTGTCCAAGGTCGCGAACTTCTCGGTGGACCTGCCGGAGGCCTCCGTGGCGGTGCAGGTCTCGGGCGCCTTCGGCTCCCGCCAGGAGGAGGCCCAGCGCCTGGGGCGGCTGCTGCGGCCCAAACGGGACGGCCGCCCGGCCACCTTCTACACGGTGGTGGCCCGGGACACCGTGGACGCCGACTACGCCGCCAAGCGCCGCCGGTTCCTCGCCGAGCAGGGCTACGCCTACCGGATCCTCGACGCGGCCGACCTCGCCGCCTCCGGCGAACTCCCCGGGTAACAGCGAACTGCGTTCAGACGGCTCTCAGGGTGTTCCGAGAAAATGGTGCCTGTGAAGAACGAGAACCCCGAAGCGAAACTGCTCGTCGTCGACGACGAGCCCAACATCCTCGAGCTGCTGGCCACGTCCCTGCGCTTCGCCGGCTTCGAGGTCGTCACCGCCGCCAACGGCCGCGACGCCCTGGCGAAGGCGGAGTCCGAGGACCCGGACCTCGCGGTGCTCGACGTCATGCTCCCGGACATGGACGGGTTCTCCGTGACCCGCAAGCTGCGCGCGGCCGGGCGGCACTTCCCCATCCTCTTCCTCACCGCCAAGGACGAGACGGAGGACAAGGTCACCGGGCTGACCGTGGGCGGCGACGACTACGTCACCAAGCCCTTCAGCCTCGACGAGGTGGTCGCCCGCATCCGGGCCGTGCTGCGCCGCACCCAGCCCGCCGAGGAGGACGACTCGCGGCTGCGCGTGGACGACCTCGTCCTCGACGACGACGCCCACGAGGTCTTCCGCGGCGACCGGGAGATCGACCTGTCCCCCACCGAGTTCAAGCTGCTGCGCTATCTCATGCTCAACCCGAACCGGGTGCTGTCGAAGGCGCAGATCCTCGACCACGTCTGGGAGTACGACTTCAACGGGGACGCCTCCATCGTGGAGTCCTACATCTCCTACCTGCGGCGCAAGATCGACAACGACCCCGAGCTGCCGCCGCTGATCCACACCAAGCGCGGGGTCGGCTACCTGCTGCGGTCCTCGCACAAGCACCACTGACCCGGTCCGGGATGCAGACCCTGTCCTCCCGGTGGCGCTCGGCGTCGCTGCGCTCGCAGCTGATGGTGCTGACGGGCGTGCTGCTGGCGCTGTCCATCCTGGTGACCAGCTTCGTGGCGATCTCGGTGCTGCGCACCTCGATGCTCAACGGCATCGACGGCGAGCTGCGCGACTCCGTCCGGACGGTCTCCGCGGTGCTGGTCGCCGACCTGCAGGGCGAGGAGGGCGTGCAGGTCCCGCACGCGGCTATCTGCTCGACGCCGAGGGCGCCGTGGTGGCCGAGGCCGTCAACACCCCGGACGGCGTGCACACGCTGCGCCCGGACCTGTCGAGGATCGACCTCGAGCACGTCGAGGAGAATCCCCTCGAGGCGGCGACCGTGGGCTCCGTGGGCGCCCCGGACCGGACCTGGCGGGTGGTCACGGCCAAGCCGCAGCGGCTGGACCTGGTGGTGGCCGTCGCGGAGCCGCTCGACGACACCAACGCCATGCTCAGCGCGGTGACGCTGCTGACGCTGAGCTTCGGGGTGGCGACCCTCTTCGCGGCGATGGCCGTCGGCTGGGTCCTGGTCACGCGCGCCTTCGCGCCGCTGCACCACGTGGAGCAGACGGCCGCCCGGATCGCCGAGGGCGACCTCTCCCAGCGCATGGAGGGGTACAACCGGCAGACCGAGATCGGCCAGCTCTCCGCGTCCCTGAACACGATGCTCGGCCACATCGAGGACGCCTTCGAGGCCCGCACCCGCTCCGAGGGCAAGCTGCGCCGGTTCGTGGCCGACGCCTCCCACGAGCTGCGCACCCCGCTGGTGACCATCCGGGGGTACTCGGAGCTCTACCGGCACGGCGCCCTGCAGAAGCCCGAGGACGTGGGCAGCGCGATGGCCCGGATCGAGTCCGAGGCCAAGCGGATGACGCAGCTCGTGGAGGACCTGCTCATGCTGGCCCGCCTGGACGAGCGGCGCCCCGCCGAGAACGTCGACGTGGACCTGCTCCACCTCGCCTTCGACGCCGCCGGCGACGCCCATGCCTCCGACCCCGACCGGCGGATCGAGGTCGTGGGCCTGCAGGGCGCGGGGCCCGTCTCGGCCTGGGTGCACGGCGACGAGTCGCGGCTGCGCCAGGTCGTGGCCAACCTGGTGACCAACGCCCTGCGCTACACCCCCGACGGCAGCCCGATCGAGATCGCGGTGGGGGTGGAGCGCTCGGTGGACGAGACCTTCAACGCGGTCCTGCAGGTGCGCGACCACGGCCCCGGCATCCACGGGCCGGACGCGGAGCGCGTGTTCGAGCGCTTCTACCGGGCCGACTCCTCCCGCACCCGCGAGACCGGCGGCACGGGCCTGGGGCTGTCCATCGTGGCCGCGATCGTCCAGCAGCACGACGGCACGGTCCGCCTGACCGAGACGCCCGGCGGCGGGGCGACGATGACCGTGCGCGTGCCGGGCATCGAGCGGGCCGACGACGCCCCGGAGGTCTGAGCGGGCCGCTCAGGACTCGTCGGTGCCCTGGTGGAAGCGCAGCTGCCAGGGCCCGAGTTCGGCGCGGGAGTCCTCCCGGACCCACAGCGAGCTGCGCAGGCTCGGGCGGTCCCCCGCGACCAGGCGGTAGACCAGGTGCACGGCCGCAGGGCCGAGCTCGGTGGCGGAGAGGACGTGCACGTCCACCGGG
This sequence comes from Kocuria sp. CNJ-770, assembly GCF_001942375.1. NCBI lineage: Bacteria > Bacillati > Actinomycetota > Actinomycetes > Micrococcales > Micrococcaceae > Kocuria > Kocuria sp. CNJ-770. The sequence goes on along the minus strand of NZ_MKJW01000086.1, from coordinate 34,275 downwards.
CCGAGCCCCGGTTCGCGGGAGAGCCGGTCGAGGACCTCGGCCCGGGAGCACCACGTCCCCGAGGTGCCGATCTCGGCGAAGGACTCGTGGAGCAGCTGGCCGACCCGCCCGGCGTCGGCGCGGACCTCCGGGCGCAGCAGGTCCCGCTCCAGGGCCTGGACCGTCTGCGCCGCCGACCGCCCGCGGGCCAGGTCCTCCTCGTGGGCGAGCAGCTCGCTCAGCAGGTCCGGGTCGTGGCGGTCCTCGGGCGCCACGGGCGCCGGGAGGCGTCCCGCCGCGGCCGCGCGGTCCGGGGGACGCGGTGCGGCCCCGCGGGCTCCCGGCGGCCCGCGCCGGGGCGCTTCCGGCGCCCGGGAAGCCGGGGCCCTCCGGCGCCGGCCGGCCGGTCTGGAACGCGGTGGCGACCGCGCGGGCGCGGGCGTCGGCGGCCTCGTTGAGCTCGTGGCCGGCGTGGCCCTTGACCCACTCGAAGCGCACGTCGCGCCCGGCCATGGCGGCGTCCAGGGAGCGCATGAGCTCCACGTTCAGCACCGGCTTGCCGTCCTTCTTCTTCCAGCCCTTCTTCTTCCAGCCCGGCATCCACTTGGTGATCGAGTTGATGACGTACTGGCTGTCGCACAGCACCCGCAGGGGCTCCTCGGGGCGGTGGGCCGTGGACTCGAGCAGGTCGAGCACGGCCTTGAGCTCGCCCATGTTGTTGGTGCCGTGCGGCCAGCCGCCGGCCCGCCAGGTGTCGTCGTCGATGTACCAGGCCCACCCGGCGGGACCGGGGTTGCCCAGGGCGGAGCCGTCGGCGGCAGCAGTGATCGTCATGGCGTCCATCTTTTCACGGCCCCGGCGGCGCCCCGGACCGCGCTCAGTCGCCGCGGTCGTCCTCGAGACGCTGCTGGGCGACGTCCCGCACGCCGTCGATCCCGGAGAGCTGCACCGCGGCCGTGCGCAGGTCGGTCTTGCCCTCGAGCCGCAGCAGCAGCTCCACCTCGGGCCGCCCCGGGCCGCCGATCCGGCGGCTGGAGACCACGGAGGCGCTGAGCTGGAGCTCCTCGACCACGGCCAGCACCTCCCGCAGCACCCCGTGGCCGTCCGCGTAGCGCAGCCGCAGTCCCTGCGGCGCCACCATGCGCGGCAGCCGGCGGGACAACGGCCCCAGCGCCACGGCGGAGAGCAGGTGCAGACCGGTGGCGACGACCGCCAGAGGCACCAGCCCGGCCCCGCAGGCCATGCCGATGGCCGCCGAGAGCCAGATGCTCGCGGCGGTGGTCAGCCCGTGCACCACGTCCCGGTTGGTGAAGATCACCCCCGCCCCCAGGAAGCCGATGCCGGTGACGATCTGCGCCGCCACGCGGGAGGGGTCCGGGCCGGCGTCGATGCCCGGCAGCGCCCCGAAGCCGTAGGCGGAGACCAGCGTGAACACGGCCGAGCCCGTGCCGACGAGGGCGTGGGTGCGCAGCCCGGCGCTCTTGCGCCGCAGCCGCCGCTCCAGGCCCACGAGCGCGGTGAGCCCGAACGCCGCCACCACCAGGGCCAGCTGAACCGGGACCCGGTCCCAGTCGGCGAAGTCCATGGCCGCTCCTCCCCGCGTGGTGACTCGATTGAACACCAAGTCCGCGTGCTGCGGAACGGGCGGCCGCTGCGGGCGGGGGAACGACGACGGGCCGGGCGCCCCGGAAGGGGTGCCCGGCCCGTGCCGGATGCGTGGCTCGCACGCTCGACGGGTCAGCCGTCGATCACATCATGCCGCCCATGCCGCCCATGCCGTCGTCGGCACCGGCGCCGGCGCCCGCGGGCTCCGGCTTGTCGGCCACGACGGCCTCGGTGGTGAGGAACAGCCCGGCGATGGACGCCGCGTTCTGCAGCGCCGAGCGGGTGACCTTGACCGGGTCGTTGATGCCCGCGGCCATCAGGTCCTCGTACTCGCCGGTGGCGGCGTTGAGGCCGTGGCCCAGGTCCAGGCCGCGGACCTTGTCGACGACCACGCCGGCCTCGAGACCGGAGTTGATGGCGATCTGCTTGAGCGGGGCGTCGATGGCGACCTTCACGATGTTCGCGCCGGTGGCCTCGTCGCCGGTGAGCTGCAGCTTCTCGAACGCCTTCTGGCCGGCCTGGATCAGGGCGACGCCGCCGCCGGCGACGATGCCCTCCTCCACGGCCGCCTTCGCGTTGCGCACGGCGTCCTCGATGCGGTGCTTGCGCTCCTTGAGCTCGACCTCGGTGGCGGCACCGGCCTTGAGCACGGCCACGCCGCCGGCCAGCTTGGCCAGCCGCTCCTGCAGCTTCTCGCGGTCGTAGTCCGAGTCCGAGTTGTTGATCTCGGCGCGGATCTGGGCCACGCGGCCCTCGATCTCCTCGGCGGTGCCGGCGCCGTCGACGATGGTGGTCTCGTCCTTGGTCACGACGACCTTGCGGGCCTGGCCCAGCAGGTCCACGGTGGCGGTCTCCAGGGAGAGCCCGACCTCCTCGGTGATGACCTGGCCGCCGGTGAGGATGGCGATGTCGGCCAGCTGGGCCTTGCGGCGGTCGCCGAAGCCGGGGGCCTTGACGGCCACGGACTTGATGGAGCCGCGCATCTTGTTGAGCACCAGCAGGGCCAGGGCCTCGCCCTCGACGTCCTCGGCGATGATCAGCAGCGGCTTGCCGGCCTGCATGACCTTCTCGAGCACGGGGACCAGGTCCTTGACCGCGGAGATCTTGGAGTTGACCACGAGGATGTAGGGATCCTCGAGGACGGCCTCCTGGCGGTCGGCGTCGGTGACGAAGTAGCCGGAGAGGTAGCCCTTGTCGAAGCGCATGCCCTCGGTGAGCTCGAGGTCCAGGCCGAAGGTGTTGGACTCCTCGACCGTGATCACGCCCTCCTTGCCGACCTTCTCCATCGCCTGGGCGATGAGGCGGCCGATCTCGGGGTCGCCGGCGGAGATGGACGCGGTGGCGGCGATCTGCTCCTCGGTCTCGACCTCCTTGGCGGAGGCCAGCAGCTCCTCGGTCACCGCGGCGACGGCCTTCTCGATGCCGCGCTTGAGGCTCAGCGGGTCCGCCCCGGCGGCCACGTTGCGCAGGCCCTCCTTGACGAGCGCCTGGGCCAGCACGGTGGCGGTGGTGGTGCCGTCGCCGGCGATGTCGTCGGTCTTCTTGGCGACCTCCTTGACGAGCTCGGCGCCGATCTTCTCGTAGGGCTCCTCGAGCTCGATCTCCTTGGCGATGGACACGCCGTCGTTGGTGATCGTGGGGGCGCCCCAGGCCTTCTCGAGGACCACGTTGCGCCCGCGCGGGCCGAGGGTGACCTTGACGGCGTCGGCCAGGGTGTTCAGACCCCGCTCGAGACCGCGGCGTGCCTCTTCGTCGAAAGCAATCATCTTTGCCATGTGACTTCGTCCCTCCTGGACGGTAGACAAACGGTCGACCTCCACGGTGCCCGCGACGGACGGCGCGCACGGCGGCGGGCTCTTCCCGACGCCGCACGGCACCTCACCGTGGTGGTTGAGGTGTCACTCCTGTGCCGGTGGCTGCCCGGGCCGGGCCGGGGACCGACCCCTTAGCAGTCCGCACGACTGAGTGCTAATCGCAATCTTGGCACTCGTCCGGGGAGAGTGCAAACCCCCTGAGCCGGTGTCGCTCAGCCCTGCCACTCCTCGCGCAGCAGGCCGTAGATCATCCGGTCGTAGTACTCGCCGCCGACCCTGCGGGCCCGGCGGAGCCGGGCCTCCTCGGTGAAGCCGAGCTTCACGGCCACCCGGCACATGCCCACGTTGCCGCTCCAGGTCTCGAGATCGAGCCGGTGGGAGTCGGAGCGGGCGAAGAGGTGGTCGATCCACAGCCGCATCGCCTCGGTGCCGTAGCCGCCGCTCCAGTGCTGCGGGGAGTAGACGGTGATGCCCAGGGAGCGCAGCGGCAGCAGGTGCGTGCCGGTCCCGGGGTCCTCGGTGGGCTTCTCCGACCAGTACCAGGACACCTGCCCGATGAAGCGGCCGGTGGCGGCGTCCGCGATGACCATGGTCTCGCGCGGGTCCGGCCAGTCCTGCGCGGTCACGTGCGCGCGCAGGGTGGTGAGCCAGCGCTGGGCGCCCTCCGCGGTGAAGTTCGGGTAGAACGGCCCGTCCGTGCGCTGCCACTCGTGCTCGCCGCCGCCCTCGGGCGGCATGATCCACGTCTCGTACGCGGCGAGGTCCTCCTCGGTCCAGTCACGGAGGTGGACTCGGCTGCCTGCGATCTGCACGGTGCTTCCTTCCGGGGCGTCTGGCACGGGGTGCGGGGGCCGGGTGCGGGTGCCCGGGTCCCCGGTGGTGGGGCGGTGCCGGTCAGGGCTGCGGGGACGAGACGGCCGGGGCGGGTGCCGGGTCCGCGGCGCCCTCCAGGAACGCGTACGCCCCCACGCCGAGGGTGAGCAGACCGGCCACGACGATGGCGGTCAGCTCCCCCGCGCCCACCCGGGCGGTCGGGCGCAGCCCGCGGTGGGCGCCCTGGCGCGGGCCGTCCTCGGGGACGTCGTCGAACTCGTCGGGCGGGTACTGGCTCATCCGAGGTCCCCGCGCTGCCGGCGCAGCCGGCCCACGAGCATCGGGTCGTGCTCGAGGGCGGCGCGGCTGTCGATGAGGACGTTGAGCCGCTGGTAGTAGTGCGTCGGGGAGAGCCCCAGGCGGCGCCGGATCTCCATCTCCTTGGCCCCCTGGTACTTCCACTGCAGGTTCTCGATCGCCAGGATCTCCCGGTCGGTCTCGTCCAGCCCCGGGCCGGCCCCGGCCGGGGCCGCGTCCGCCCCGGGATGCTCCCCCGCCGCGGGGTCGTCCCCGGTCGGCTCCTCCGCCGCCGGGTCCTCGGCGGCGGCGTCCTCCCCGGTCACCGGGACTCGGCCCGGGGCCGCAGGGTGACGGTGGTCAGCTGCGCGTCCTCGCCGGCGTCCACGACGGCGCGCACCGCCGCGGCCACGGACTCGGGGCGGATGTAGCGCTCGGGCTCGTACTCGTTGCCCAGACCGGCCTGGATGTCCCGCTGCATCTGGGTGTCCACGGGCCCGGGGTGCACCGAGCTGACCACGATGCCGTCGGCCTCCACCTCCTGGCGCAGGGAGTCGGCGAGCGCGCGCAGCGCGAACTTCGAGGCGGCGTAGACGGCGTCCCCGGCGCGTGCGGTGAACCCGGAGCCCGAGTTGAGGAACACCACCGTGCCGCGGGTCGCACGCAGGGCGGGCAGCAGGAGCCGGGTCAGCTCCGCCGGGGCCACGACGTTGAGCTCGAGCTGGCCCCGCCAGTCGTCCACCGAGGCCGCCGCCACGGTGGTGCGGCCGGCGCGGGCCGCCGAGTGCACGAGGACGTCGACCCGGTCGAGGCCCTCCAGCGCGGCCGGCAGCCGGGCGAGGTCGGTGAGGTCCGCGGCGCGGACGGTGACGTGGGGCAGCTCCGCCAGCTCGGCGAGACGGGCGGGCTCGCGGCCCAGGGCCACGACGTCGTGGTCCCGGGCCAGGTCGGCCACGCACGCGCGGCCGATGCCTCCGGTGGCCCCGGTGACGACGGCGACGGGTCGGGGATCGGTTGCGCTCATGCGCCCACTCTAACCAGTCCCCCGCCGGTCCCGCCCGCCCCGGACCGGAGGCACCGGGACGGTGGCGGCCCCGGTATCCTGGCCCGCAGCCGACCACGCGGAGGATCCCCATGGCAGTCGAAACCGAGACCTCGGGGGCCCCCGGGGAGGACCCGGACAGCGCCGAGAAGCCGTCCTCGCCCACCCAGATCAGCAAGCCGTCCTGGAGCTACGTGCTGCGCCGGACCGCGCACGAGTTCCGCCGCGACGAGTGCACGGACTCGGCCGCGGTGATGACCTTCTTCGCCGTGCTCTCGGTCTTCCCGGCCCTGCTCGCCGTGGTCTCCCTGCTGGGCGTGGTCGGCCAGGCCGAGGCGACCGCCGAGACCCTCCTCCGGCTGCTGCACGAGTTCGGCGTGCCGGACCAGGCCGTCGCCGTGGTCGAGGGCCCGGTCCGCGAGCTGGCCGGGTCCCCCTCGGCGGGGCTGACGCTGGTCACCGGACTCCTCGGGGCCCTGTGGACCGCCTCGGCCTACGTCCGGGCCTTCGGCCGGTCCATGAACCGGATCTACGAGGTCGAGGAGGGCCGGCCGTTCTGGAAGCTCTACCCCCTGATGGTCGGGATCACGCTGCTCCTGGTGGTCCTGGCCGTGGGCATGATGCTGCTCCTGCTGCTCTCCGGGCCGGTCGCCGAGCGGCTGGGCGAGCTGGTGGGCCTGCCCGGGAGCACCCTGCGGCTGTGGCAGGCGGCACGGGTCCCGGTCATGCTGGCCCTGCTCGCCTTCATGGTGGTCCTGCTCTACTCCACGACCCCGAACGTCCGGCAGCCCCGGTTCCGCTGGCTCGGCATCGGCTCGGTGACGGCGATCGCGGTGATGGCCGCCGCGACGGCCGGCTTCAGCTACTACGTCTCCAGCTTCGGCAACTTCAACGCGACCTACGGCGCCATCGGCGGGGTGATCGTGCTGCTGCTGTGGATCTGGATCATGAACACCGTGCTGCTGGCCGGGGCGGAGTTCAACGCCGAGACGGAACGGGCCCGCCAGCTCCAGGCGGGGATCGCCGCCGAGGAGAACCTGCGCCTGCCCCCGCGCGACGTCCGGGCCGCGCGGAAGCTGCGGCAGAAGGAGCAGGAGCTGGTGGAGGAGGGCCGCGACCTCCGCCGCCGGTACGCGGACGTCGACTACCGCGAGGCCGCCGGCCCCGAGCGACCGGCCTAGAGTGGTGCCCGGGCGAGGGACGCACCTCCCCGCCCGGCCGGCCACGACCCTGCCGGGCGGCCACAGGCACACCGTCACAGACACCGAGCACCGACCACCCATCACCGACCACCGACCACCGAGGAGCAGCGTGAGCGAGCCCCAGCCCCTGGACACGATCATGGCCCCCGACTGGGCCGAGGCCCTGGCCCCGGTGGAGCCGCAGATCCGGCAGATGGGCCGGTTCCTGCGCGAGGAGCACGCCGACGGGCACCGGACCCTCCCCGAGGGGTCGGCGGTCTTCCGGGCCTTCCAGGACCCGCTGGAGCAGGTCCGGGTGCTGGTCGTCGGCCAGGACCCCTACCCCACCCCGGGCCACGCCATGGGCCTGTCCTTCTCCGTCCAGCCGCACGTGCGCCCGGTGCCGCGCTCCCTGCAGAACATCTACAAGGAGCTGCAGGACGACCTCGGCATCGACCCGCCCGAGCACGGGGACCTCTCCGCGTGGTCGCGGCAGGGCGTGATGCTCCTGAACCGGGTCCTCACCGTGCGCGCGGGCGCCCCGGCCTCCCACCGCGGCCGGGGCTGGGAGGCGGTCACGGAGCGGGCCATCCAGGTCCTCGCCGCCCGCGACCACCCGCTCGTGGCGATCCTGTGGGGCAACGACGCCCGCAGCACCGCCAAGTGGCTGGACGGGCACCCCACGGTCGAGTCCGCGCACCCCTCTCCGCTGTCCGCCTCCCGCGGCTTCTTCGGCTCCCGGCCGTTCTCGCGCACCAACCACCTCCTGGAGGAGCAGGGCACGGACCCCGTCGACTGGCGGCTCTGAGCCCCGGCCCCGCTAGGGTGGAGCGCATGACGACGACGCCCGGGTCCGCTCCCGCACGCCCCCGCAAGCCGCAGCTGAACCTCACGGTGCGCCGGTGCGAGCAGCTCTCCCCGTCGATGGTCCGGGTCGTCCTGGGCGTCGACGAGCCGGAGCGCTTCCAGGACATCGCCCCTCCGGAGAAGTACGTCAAGCTCGTGTTCCTCGGCCCGGCCGCCGAGCACGCGGCCACCGGGCACCCGGTGCCCGGGCGCCCCGCCCCGGGGCCGAACCCGGACTACTGGGCGCTCAAGGAGTCCCTGCCGCCCGAGCACCAGCCCGTGACCCGCCACCTGACGATCCGGCGGTGGATCCCGGAGCGCGCCGAGCTGTGGATGGACTTCGTGCTGCACGGCGACGAGGGCTGGGCAGGGCCGTGGGCCGCCCGCGCCGAGCCCGGGGACCGGATCATCGCCCTCGGCCCGGGCGGCCGGTGGACGCCGTCCGCGGAGGCGGCATGGACCCTGATCGCCGCCGACGACGCCGCGATCCCCGCCGCGCTCGCCGTCCTGGAGGCCCTGCCGGCGTCCGCGCACGGCGAGGTGGTGCTGGAGGTGGACTCGCCCCGCGACGTCCTGCCCGTGACGGCCCCGGCCGGCATGGCGGTGCGCTGGGTGTTCCGCCGGGACACGGCCGAGGGCGTCCCCGCGCTCGTGCGGGCGGTGCAGGAGGCCGGCTGGCCCGCGGCGCCCGAGGGCGTGCAGGTCTTCGCCCACGGGGAGCGGGAGGCCATGAAGGCCCTGCGCGACGAGCTGTTCGGGCGCCGCGGCCTGGAGCGCGACCAGGTCTCGCTGTCCGGCTACTGGGCGCGGGGCCGCACCGAGGACGTGTTCCAGGCGGAGAAGAAGCTGCCCGTCGGCATGATCCTCTGAGCGGTCCCGGGCACCGCCGCCCGGACGCTCAGCGGCGCCGGTTGCGGCGGGTGCTCGTGCCGTTGAGGTGGCCCACGAAGGGCCGCATGAGGTACTTGCCGAGCACCACGCCCGAGGCCAGGGCCACGATGGAGGCCATCGCGTTGACCAGCCCCACGATCCCGGGCCCGTAGGAGTCCGTCTCCACGGTGATGGTGTACAGCCCGCGGAAGATGGACAGCCCGGGCAGCAGGAAGGTCATCGCGGGGATCGCCAGGATGAGCTGGGGAATCCGGAGCCGGGCCGCGAGGACGGTCGCCACGCACCCGCTGGTGACCGCCGCGAGCGCCGTGTCCAGGCGGGCGCCCACGCCGGCGGCCATGCCCGTGTGGTAGACCACGAGCCCGCCGAGGGCCGCCGCCGTGGTGGCCAGCACGTGCCGGGGCTTGGCCTGCATCGTGACCGCGATGAGCCCGGTGGCGATCAGCATGAACACCCCGTTGGTCAGGGGCCCCACGGGGTCGAAGGCGCTCTGCGAGACGTCGACCCGGGGCATCCCCGCGTAGCCGGCGACGGAGATGCCCCCCGCGATGCCGGCCACGAGGCCCAGGAACGCCATGGAGGTGGACAGCAGGCGCCCGGCGGCCGTGACGGGGAAGCCGTTGATCGCGTCCTGCATCGTGGAGACCATCCGGGTGGTGGGCAGGAGCAGGATGATCCCGCCCGCGATGACGCGCGCCGGGGACAGCTCCAGGCCCGACCAGGACAGCAGCAGCGCCATGGTGGTGAGGATCCCGGACTGGGCGGCCATCGTGAAGAACTCCGGGATCCGCCAGGCGCCCAGCCGGTGGGCGACGAACTGGTTGAGCACCGAGGACAGGCCGGCGACGAGCGCGCCCAGGACGCCGCCGCCGATGCCCACGGTGATGGCCACGGCCGCGGCCGCCGTGGCCGTCCGCACCATCCACCGGGGGTAGGGCTTGGGCTTGGCGTTGATCGCCTCGAGCCGCCGCTCCGCCTCCCCGCGGGGCATCTCCCCGCCCGTGATGTCCGCGACCAGCTGGTGGGTCTCGGCGAGCCCGGCGTAGTTGTCGGTCCAGGACCGCACGACCCGCATCACCGTGTGGCTGTTGGTGTCGGGGTCGTTGAAGACGTCCTCGCGGGTGCGGGTGTCGTCGCCGCCGGCCCGGTCGTCGGCGCCGCCGGCGCGGTCGTCGGCGATGTAGTTGATCGTCACGGCCTGGTTGGTGATGTCCACCTCGACGTTCTCGACGCCGTAGGTCGTGCACACCGCGATGATCGCGTTCTCGACGTCGAGGGCGTCCGCGCCGTAGTGGAACATGGTCTCCGCGAGCCGCAGCGCGAAGTTCAGGGTGCGCCGGGCCTCCCGGCTGGTGGACTCCCCGAACCGGCGCAGGTTGGCGAAGGGCGAGGCGCTGAGCCGTTCGACCACGCGCATGGGGGCGGTCGGGGCCGCCTCCCCCTGCAGCATCGAGCGCAGCCGGGAGCGTCCGCCGGGCCGGGCGGCCTGGGCGCGGGTGGAGGGGTAGGCGCCGCGCTGCATCCGGTCGGCGCTCTTGCCCGGGGCCGGGACGGGGCCGACCGTCGTGGTCTCCGGGCGGGAGACGGGACCCGTGTCGGTGCGGCGACGGCGCCGGGCCGATGTGCTCAGCGGCGCCGTCTGCGCGGCGGAGAGCAGCTCCCGGCGCTTCTCCGGCTCGGGGGTGTCCCCGTACTGGCGGAGCAGGCGGGTGCTGAGCACGGGCAGCGCCTGCGGGGCGTCGGGCACCACGTCCGCGGCGGCGTGGCCGGCCGGCGCCGGGCCAGCAGGGCCTGCGCCTCCGTGGGGCGCACCAGCGGGGTCCCGGCGCCGAGGAGGGCGACCGGGCGCGCGGCCCCGGTGAGGGTCGTGTCTCCGCCGGGGCCGAACGGTTCGACGACGTAGGCGTCGGGCTCCTCGCCGCCGTCGGAGGAGGGGTAGGCGGCGGACGGACGCAGAGGGGTGCGCTGGTCGGTCACCAAGCGGCGCTCCTCCTTCCTGGGGGCGGGGGCGGGGGCGGGCGGGGCCGGGTCAGTAGAAGGGCTGTCCTGTGCGCCGGACCCACAGCTGGCGCTGGACCTTCTCGGCCACGTTGGTCCACACGGCGTACTTCGCCGGGCTCAGCACCTGGTCGTGGACGCCCACGAAGTCGACCACGGACTTGGTGAAGCTCGTCTTGAACAGCCCCAGCCCGTAGTAGGGGTGCTCCTTGTTCTTGAGCTGGTCGCTGGGCGGGGTGCCGCAGAAGTCGTACTCGACGATCCCGTGCTCGCGCATCAGGTCCGTGATCGCCGTCCACTGCAGCAGGTGGGAGTCGCCGTACTGCCGCCGGCGGGGCTTGGAGCCGCCGTCCTTGTACGTGCCCTTCGTCCCGTAGGCGATCACGTAGGCGCCCACGGAGGGCTCGCCGTCCTCGTAGGTGAAGTAGAGCCGGCCCTGGCCCGCCTGCTCGAAGGCGGTCCAGAACTTCGCGTAGTACTCGTAGGAGCGCAGGTTCACGTTGGCCTCGCCCTGGCCCACGGTGTCCATGAGCGCGTACATCCGCCGCATGTTCTGCTCGGTGAGCTCCACGCGCTCGACCGTGCAGCCCTCGCGCAGCGCCCGCCGGACCGCGTTGCGCCCGCGCGAGTGCAGGGACTTCAGGACGGCCTCCTCGTCCCGGTCCGTGGCGAGGATCGCGGTCGAGTCGTTGGGCTGGATGTCGAAGGACTTCTTCAGCCCCGCGCGGGCGAGCACGCCCTTCGCGTAGTCCGAGTCCAGCACGTCCGGCTCGATCTTGATCGCGAAGACGTTCAGCCGCTGCTCGGCCACCAGCCGGGCGTTGGCCGCGGCGATCCCGGGGATGTCGTCCACGGAGGCGACGTCGGGGCCCTTGATCATGTACCACAGGCGGCCGAGCGCCGGCACCGTCTTCTCGAGGACCAGGTTGTAGGAGGCCTTCCCGCCGCCGACGGGCTCGTGCACGAGGTGCAGGGGACGCCAGCCGTGGTCCGCCTTGACGTCCGCGAAGGACGCGGACTGCAGCAGGTTGCCTCCGTGTGGGTTCGCCGTGACGTGGGCGTCCCAGTCGGCGATCTCCTGGTCGGTGGCGAAGCGTGCGGTGAACTCTCGCAAGGCTCTCTCAATCGTCGGAAGGGTCGGGGGTGCCGGGCCGGGAGCGGCCGCGGGGCCGGCGGGGACCGGCCCGAGCCAGTCTAACCGCGCAGGCCTGAGCCGGTTCTGAGCCGTGCGCACCCCGCGGCCGGGCGGGTGCTCCGGCGGGTCCGGGGCCCGGCACGGGGCTGTGTATTCTGTTCAGGCGATTCGCACCAGCACGCAGACGCAACGCACGAGACGCGGTCCGCCCCTCGCCGGGGAACCCGGACCAGGGAGGTGGCGGAAGCCGTGGGCGGACCGGGCGGACGCTGGAGCATCGCGCGCGCCGCGGTGCTCGTGGCCGGGCTGACCGCCGTCTCGACCGTGCTGGGCTTCGTCCGGGACGTCGTGATCGGCGCCGTGTTCGGCGCCGGCGCGCAGCTGGACGCCTGGTTCGTGGCCCAGGGCGTGATGAACGTCGTCCTCGGCCTGATCGCCTGGGCGATGGCCCGCTCCGTGACTCCGGTGACGGCACGCGAGGCCGCCCGGGAGCGCGCCGAGGGCACCGGGTGCCGGGGCCACCGGGGCTTCGAGGTGTCCCTCACCCTCACCGTGCTCGTCCTCGGCCTCGCCGGGGTGGTGGTGGGCCTGCTCGCGGCGCCCGTGACGAGCCTGCTCGCCCCGGGGTTCGACGACGCGCAGACGGCCACCACCGCCGCGCTCACCCGCATCGTGCTGGTGGCGACCGTGCTGGTGGCCGGCACCGATCTGCTGGCCTCGCTCGCCCAGGCGCACGGGCGCTTCGCGTGGTCCTCGCTGCAGGGCGTGCCGTTCAACCTGGTGATGATCGCCGCCGCGGGCGTGTTCGGGCCCCGGTACGGGATCACGGCGCTCGCGGTCGGCTACGTGGCCGGGTCCGCCGCGCGGCTGCTGATGCAGCTGCCCCCGGTGCTGGCCCTGGGGGCGCGGATACGGCCCCGCTGGGAGCTGCGGGACCCGGGCTTCCGGGAGATCGTCCGGCTGGTCCCGCCCATGCTGGTGGGCAACGCCGTGGTGAACGTCAACACCCTGGTCGACCGCGCCGTGGGCTCCACCCTCGGGGACGGGGCGATCTCGGCGCTGTCGTACGGCTGGCGCCTCGTCGACCTGCCCGAGACCCTGGTCATCGCCGCGCTCCTGGCACCCCTCTACCCCGCGCTGGGCGCCGCCGCGGACGACCGCCCGGAGCTGCGGCGGCTCGTGGACCGCGGGCTGTCCGTGGTCGTGACGGTGCTGACGCCGATCTGCACCGTGTTCGTGGTGGCCGCGGCCCCGCTGGTCGCCACGGCGTTCGGCCACGGGGCCTTCGACGCCGGGGACGTGCGGGCGACGGCGACGGCGGTCGCCTGGTACGCCCCGGCCCTGCTCGCCCTCGGCTGCCGGCAGGTGGTGGTCCGCGCCTCCTACGCCCTCGGCGACTCCAGGGGCCCGGTGGTGGTGGCCGTGCTGGCCATGGTGGTCAACGTGGCCGGGGACCTCGTCCTCGCCCCGCTGATGGGCCTCGCCGGGATCGCGGCGGCCACCACCGCGTCCCTGGCCGTGGCGGCGCTGCTCAACGCGGGGCTGCTGCACCGGCGGCACGCCGGGCTCGACCCGCGGTCGGCCGCGGGCCTGCTCGGCCGGGCGCTCCTGCTGGCGGCCGTCGCCGGCGGCGCCGGGCTGGGCGTGCGGGAGGCGCTGCCCGTCCTGCCGCCGATCGTGCTCGCCGTGGTCCTCGCCGCCGTGGTGGGCGGGACCTACCTGTTGGGCCTGGCCGCCCTGCGCGCGCCCGAGCGCCGCCTGCTCGGGGAGGTCCTGGGCGCGGTGCTGCGGCGGCGCTGAGCGGGGCTACCGGCTGCGGGCCGCGCCCGTGAGGCGCCAGGTGGCCAGGTGCCAGGCGGGGCCAGGGTCGCGCGGGTCCCACACGCTGTGCTGGGCCCCGCGGCCCCAGCGGAGCGTGTCGGCGACGTCCGCCGCCAGGCCGCCGCGGCGCTCGGCGGCGGCCCGCCGGAGATCCCCGCCGAGCCAGGCGTAGCGCACACCGGTCCGGGCGTCCGGCAGCTCGGGCACCGGGCAGCCCAGCGCCAGACGGGCCCAGGCGTCGGCCAGCCCGGGGCGGGCGGCCTCCGCGAGGGCCATGGAGCCGAAGAACCGGCCGTTGAGGTCGATGAGCTGCGGCACCCCGTCCTCGCCGGTCAGGAACTGCAGCTCCACGAGCCCCCACCAGCCCAGCTCGCGCAGCAGCGCCTCGGCGCGGGCCGCCAGCGCCTCGTCGACAGGGACCGTGCGGGCGCGCGCCGAGACGCCGTGGGGCGTGGGCCACAGCCGTGAGGTGGCCTGCTGCACCCGCCCGTGCAGGCGACCGTCGCGCTGGACGCCGATCAGCGCCCCGAGGCTGCCGTGCACGGGCTGCTGGAGGACCGGATCCGCACCGGCGGCGCGGATCCGGTGGACCTGGGCGGCCGCGGCGCGGGCGTCCGGGAAGAGCTTGGCCTCGATCCGGTGGGGGCGGGTCTGACCGGGGGCCCAGTGCGCGCGGCACTTGACCACGACCGGCCCGGTCCAGGACGCGAGCGCCTCGTCCGTGGCCGGCAGCGTCTGCGGAGCGGCCAGTCCGGCGCGGGCCGCCCGTGCGGCCAGGCCGACCTTGTCGAGGGCGGCCGCGACCACGTCGGGGCCCGGGTGGGCCACCTCCGCCGGGATGTGCCGCCGGTACGCGGAGACGGCGGCCATCCAGTCGTCGCCGGCGCCGAAGACGATGTCGTAAGCCCCCTCGGCGACCGCCCGGCGGACGCCGTCGATGAAGCCGTCGGCGTCGCCGCGCGGCCGCGGCACCGCGTGGCGCGCCGCCGCCGCCCGGGTGGCGCCCAGCATGCCCGGGCGTCCGGTGTGCCCACCCCGACCACCCAGCCGGCCCGTTCGAGGGCGCGCGCACCGGCCAGGGCTCCCCGGTCCCGGCCGGTCCCCACGACCAGCGCCCGGCGCGGTTCGGACCCGGCGCCCCCGGTGCCCCCGGTCCGCCGGTGGTCGGGTCCGGGCGGTGGTGGTGCGGGCGTCATCGGTCCTCCATCAGGGTGTGCGGGCATCCCTCCCACGGTAGTCCCTGGCCGCAGGCCCCGGCCGCCGGGCCGGACAGCACGGCGCCCGCCCACCGGGGGTGGACGGGCGCCGGGGTGCCGGTGCGGCGGAGGCGACTACTCGGCGTCGTGGTCCGTCTCGAGGATGCGCACGAGGTTCTCGAGCGCGTCCTCGGCGCCGTCCCCCTCGGCGCGGAGGACCACCTTGTCCCCCTGACCGGCGCCGAGGGACATCAGCGACAGCACGCTGGAGGCGTCCATGGCCTCGTCCGCGGGCTCGCCCTCGGCGGCGATGGTGATCTCGAGGTCGTACTCCCCGGCCGCCTCGGCGAAGATCGCGGCGGGGCGGGCGTGCAGGCCCACGGAGGATGCGATGGTTGCGGTGCGTTCTGCCATGGTGGTTCTCCTTCGGTGTGCGGGGTCCTGGGTTCGGGGCCCCTGTGGGTGGTGTGGTGGCGGCCGGCGCGGGCCGCCGGTCAGAGGCCCAGCTCGGCGAGCACGCCGAGCTCCGCGCGCACTGCGGCGGCGGCCTCCTCGGCGCTGGGCTGCTGGACGGCGAGCGCGGCGAGGGCCTGGGCGGTGCCCATGTCCACGCTGCGCAGGACGGCGGCAACCGGGGCCAGCCCGCGGGCGCTCATGGACAGGGTGTGCACGCCGAGGCCCACGAGCACCACGGCCAGGGCGGGATCGGCCGCGGCCTCTCCGCACACGCCCACGTTGCGCGGTCCGGCGCCCTCGGCCTCGGCCTCCCGGGCGCCCTGCACGGTGCTCCGGACCATCCGCAGCACGGCGGGCTGCCAGGGGTTGTTGAGCTCCGCGAGGGCACCCATCATCCGGTCGGCCGCCATCGTGTACTGGGTCAGGTCGTTGGTGCCCAGGGAGACGAACTGCACGTGGCGCAGGATCTGGTCGGCGGTCACCGCCGCGGACGGCGTCTCGACCATGACCCCGGGCACCCGCAGGCCGGCGGCGGCGGCCATCCGCGCGAACTCCTGGGCCTCGGTGGTCGTGGCGATCATGGGGGCCATGACCCACACCTCGGCGTCCGTGGCCTCCTCCGCCCGCGCGATCGCCTCGAGCTGCCGGGCGAGCACCCCGGGCACCGCGCGGTCCGTGCGGTAGCCGCGCACCCCCAGCGCCGGGTTCGGCTCGGAGGTGTCGGTGAGGAACGGCAGCGGCTTGTCCGCCCCGGCGTCGAGGGTGCGCACGACGACCTTCTTGCCGGGGAAGGACGCCAGGATCGCGGTGTACTGCTCGACCTGCTCCTCGACCGACGGCTCCTGGTCCCGGCCCAGGAAGCAGAACTCGGTGCGCAGCAGCCCCACGCCCTGGGCCCCGGCCGCGGCCGCGGCCCGGGCGTCCTCGGGGGTGCCCACATTGGCCAGCAGCGGGATCTCGGTGCCGTCGGCGAGCACGCCGCGGCCGTCGAAGCCGCTGCGCGCCCCGGCGCTGCGCACCCAGGCCTCGACGAGCTCCCGCTCGTCCGCGCCGGGCTCGGTCCGGATCTCCCCGGTGGCCCCGTCCACGTAGACCTCGGTGCCGTCCGGGACGCCCTCGACGTCCCGGACGGCCACGACGGCGGGCAGCCCGAGGTTGCGCGCGAGGATGGCCGTGTGGGACTGCGGGCCGCCGCCGGAGGTGACCAGGGCGAGCACCTTGGTGGGGTCCAGGGTCGCGGTGTCGGCCGGGGCGAGGTCCTCCGCGGTCAGCACGAACGGCTCGTCCCGCTGCGGGATGCCCGGCATGGGCAGGCCCTGCAGCTGGCACACGAGCCGCGCCCGGACGTCCTGGATGTCCGCGGCGCGCTCGGCCATGTACCCGCCCAGGGCGCGCATCTGGTCGGCGTAGTCGCTCGCGGCCTCCCACAGCGCCCGCTCGGGGGCGAGCCCGCGCCCGGTGATGAGCTTCGCCGCGTTCTTCAGCAGCGCCTTGTCCCCGGCCATGAGCGCGGTGGACTTCAGCACGTCCGCCGCGTCCTTCTCGGTGGCGGCCTCGGCCCGCCGCTTGAGCTCGGCCTTGACCGCGGCCGCGGCCTCCTGCAGGCGTGCCACCGCCGCCTCGGGCTCCTCGTCCTGGAGGCTCAGGCCCGTGGCCGGTTCCGAGACCGGCTTCGGCATGCTCACGAGCTCGCCGATGACGCGGCCCGCGCACACTCCCACGCCTGTCAGTGTCTGCATGGTGTTCCTCTTCCTCGAGAAAAAGCTGGTCGGTCGGCGCACGGGCCCCGGCCGGGGCCCGTGCGCGTCGCTCAGGCGGTGGTCGGCACGGCGGCCGCGTCCTCGCGCGAGCGGGTGGCGTCCGCCACTCGCCCGTGCGCGCCGCCCACGTGCTTCAGGGCGACGACGATGCCTGCTGTGACCACCGTACCGACAACCACCGAGAGCAGGAACATCAGCGGGTTGCCGATGAGCGGCAGGATCCACACGCCGCCGTGCGGCGCCGGGGAGAGCGCCCCGGAGCTCAGGGAGATCGCCCCGGCCACGGCACCGCCCACCATGGTGGAGGGCAGCACGCGCAGCGGGTCGGCCGCGGCGAAGGGAATGGCGCCCTCGGAGATGAAGGACGCGCCCAGCAGCCAGGCGGCCTTGCCGTTCTCCTGCTCGGCCACGGTGAAGTAGCGCTTGGCCACGAGCGAGGCCAGGGCCAGGCCCAGCGGCGGGACCATGCCGGCGGCGATGACGGCGGCCATGATCTCCTGCGGGGCGGTGTTGGCGACGGTCGCGGCGCCCAGGCCGGCGGCGGCGAAGGTGTAGGCCACCTTGTTGATCGGCCCGCCCAGGTCCGCGCCCATCATGAGGCCGAGGATCGCGCCGAGCGCCAGCGCGCTGGCGCCGGTCATGCCGTTGAGCCACTCGGTGAGCCAGGCCATGAACGTGGCGATCGGTCCGCCCAGGACCAGGAGCAGCAGCCCCGAGGAGAACAGGGTCGCCAGCAGCGGGATGATGACCACCGGCATCAGGGAGCCGAGCCAGCGCGGCAGCCGCGGCTGCGCCAGCCAGTAGGCGGCGAGGCCCGCCAACAGGCCGCCCACGATGCCGCCGAGGAAGCCGGCGCCCATGAAGTTGGCGACCAGGCCCGCGGCGAAGCCGGGGGCGATGCCCGGCCGGTCGGCCAGGCCGTAGGCGATGTAGCCGGCCAGCGCCGGGACCAGCAGCCCGATCGCGAGGGAGCCCATCTTGAACAGCACGGCCCCGATGTACTGGGCGAGGGTGAACTCGCCCAGGCTCCAGATGGTGGAGCCCGTCAGGACGTCGTCGGCGATGTTGGCGATGTCCGCGCCGGCGACCATGAAGCCCAGCGCGATGAGCAGACCGCCCGCGGCCACGAACGGGATCATGTAGCTCACGCCGGTCATCACGGCCTTGCGGATGCGGGTCCCCCAGCCCTCGCGGCCGCCGGAGGCCTCGGCCTCGTCGGCGCTGCCGGCGGCCCCCTGCACGCGCTTGGCGTTCGGGTTCTCGGCGTTGGCCAGCGCCTCCTCGATCATGACCTTGGGCTCGTCGATGCCGCGCTTGACCGGGGAGGCGACGTAGGGCTTGCCGGCGAAGCGGGAGCGGTCCCGGACGTCGACGTCGGTGGCGAAGATCACCGCGTCGGCCGCGGCGATCGTGGCCGGGTCGAGCTTGGTGAAGCCTGCGGAGCCTGGGTCTCGACCTGCAGGTCGACGCCCATCTCCTCGGCCGCGTAGGTCAGCCCGTCCGCGGCCATGTAGGTGTGGGCGATGCCGGTGGGGCAGGCCGTGACGGCCACGATCCTCCGGCGCGCCGACGCTCCGGGGGCCGGCGCGCTCCCGGTCGGCTCCGCCGTGGCCGGCGCGTCCTGCGTCCCGGGCCGGGACTCGACGGAGGCCGGGACCGCCGCGGCGGCCGTGGAGCCGGCGGTGGCGGTGGCGGCCGCGCCGTCCTCGGGGGCCGGGCTCAGGTCCAGCGCGTCGTCGACGATCCGCACGATCTCCTGCTCGGAGCGGGCCGAGCGCAGGGAGGCGACGAAGTCCTTCTTCATGAGCGAGCGGGCGAGCTTGGCCAGCAGCTTCAGGTGGGTCTGATCGGCGCCCTCGGGCGCCGCGATGAAGAAGACGATGTCGGCGGGGCCGTCCTTGGCGCCCCAGGGGACGCCCTCGGCCAGGCGGGCCATGACGAGGGTCGGCTCCGTGACGGCCGCGGAGCGGCAGTGCGGGATGGCGATGCCGCCGGGGATGCCGGTGGCGGTCTTGTTCTCCCGGGCGATGGCGTCGGCCAGCAGCCCGTCCAGCTGCTCGGCGCGCCCGGTGCGCTGCACCAGGGCGGCCAGCTGGCCGATGACGGTTTCCTTGTCCCCTCCCAGGTCTTGGTCGAGCGAGACCAGGTCGGGGGTGATGAGCTCGGACACGGTGTCCTCCTTGAGCGGCCGGGTCGGTGCCCGGGTGGTGCGGATGAGCTGGAGCAGTTCAGGTGGAGCGGTTCAGGTGGAGCGGATGAGGTGGAACGGGTCAGTCGGCGGCCGCGCGCACGGAGAGCTCGCGCACGGTGACCGCCTCGGGAGTGGTCTCGGGAAGGGACGGGACGCGGGTCCCCGGCAGGGCCGCCGCCGCGGAGCCGGAGGCCACGGCCTGCCGCAGGCACTCCGGCGGCGCGTCGCCGCGCTCCTGGGCGATGAGGTAGCCCGAGAGCGAGCTGTCGCCGGCGCCCACGGTAGAGCGCACCGCCACGGGTTCGTGGACGGCGTGCCAGGAGCCCTCGGCCGCGGTGAGCACCGCTCCGCCGGCGCCGAGGGTGGTCAGCACCGCGCCCAGGCCGCGCGCCACGAGGGCGGCGGCGGTCGCGGCGGCGAGCTCGGGAGCGGCCTCGAGCTCCTCGCCGTCGTGCGTCCCCACCAGCTCGGCGAGCTCCTCGCCGTTGGGCTTGATGAGGTCGGGCAGGGCGTCGTCGGCGGCGGTGGCGCCCCGGAGGGCGGCCCCGGAGGTGTCCACGGCGAACCGGGGCGCCCGCCCGCCCAGGGCCGAGCGGACCCCGCGGACGATCCGCGCGTAGACGTCCTCGGGGGCGCCCGGCGGCAGCGAGCCGGCCAGGACCACCCAGGAGGCGTCCGCCCCGTGCCGCACCAGCAGCTCCACCACCGCGTCGAGGTGCTCGGGGAGCAGCGGCGTGCCGGGGGCGTTGATCTTGGTGGTGGTGCCGTCGGGCTCGGTGATCGTGATGTTCGAGCGGATCGGCGCCCCCGCCGGGACGGTCTCGTAGGGGACCTGCGCGGCGGCGAGCTCGGCCAGCAGCGGGTCGCCGGGGTCCCCGGGCAGCACGGCCAGGGTCGGGACCCCGCTCACGCGCAGGGCCCGGGAGATGTTCACGCCCTTGCCCCCGGCGTCCTGCCGGGCGCCGGCGGCGCGCTGGACGGCGCCGCGGCGCAGCGGGGAGGGCAGCTCCACGGTGCGGTCGAGGGAGGGGTTGAGGGTGACGGTGAGGATCACGCGACGATCACCTCGACGTCGGCCTCCTCGAGGGCGGCGGCCAGCTCGGGGCCGGGGGCCCGGTCGGTGATGAGGGTGTCGATGTCCTCGAGGGACGCGAAGCGCATGAGGGTCTCCTGGTCGTGCTTGGCGGAGTCGCAGAGGACCACGACCCGCCGGGAGGTCTGGATGATGGCGGTCTTGACGACCGCCTCGATGGGATCGGGGGTGCTCAGCCCGAACGTGGCGTGGATCCCGTTGCAGCCCACGAACGCGAGGTCGGGGCGCAGCCGGGTGTAGTGCTCCGCGGCCCGGCCGCCGGCGGCGGCCCAGGTGAGCTTGCGGACCCGCCCGCCCACGAGCTCGAGGCCGATGCCGTTGGCGTCGGCCAGCTTGGCCGCGATGTGCAGGGCGTGGGTGATGATCAGCTGCTCCTGCCCGTCGGCCAGGCTGGAGTCGGTCCGGACGATGAGGTCGGCCAGCGCCTCGACCGTGCTGCCGGCGTCGAGGACGACCGCGCCGGCCCCGCTGTTGCGTAGCAGGGTGAAGGCGGCCTCCGCGATGCGCCGCTTCTCGGGCGTGTTGAGGTGCTGGCGCGAGTGGATGGCCTTCTCGTCGGAGGTGGACTGGTCCACGGAGACCGCGCCCCCGTGCACCCGCCGGAGCCGGCCGGCGGCCTCCAGCGCGGCGAGGTCGCGGCGGACCGTCTCCATGGTGACGTCGAAACGGCGCGCCAGCTCGGCGCCGTTGACCCGGCGGGTCGTGCCCACCAGCGCGGCGATCTCGGCCTGGCGTTCCTCTGCGAACATGACATCCACCTCACGAACTGCGACGACGCAGGGGCCCTGCGTTCCTTTGAGTTTATGTGAGTTCGTGTGGTTTTACCAGGGGTTGTCGTGATCCACTTCACGGAGCGTCGCATGGGCGTGCAATCTCCTGCCGGCACCCTCCCGGACGGGGCGGGGAGGGTGCCGGACGCCTCGGCGGGGGCGGGCCCGCCGATGCGGCGGGGCCCGCGGGACGCCGATATCATCCAGAAGACGGAGGACGGGCGGGCCCGCGAGCCAGGGCACCCGGCCCCGCGGGGCGGCCGCGAGGAGGCCCTGCGGGGCCCCGGGACGCCCGCGCGGCGCCCCGCGCCGGTCCCTCCTCCGTCCCGGGATCCCGACGGGACCCCGCCGCACCCGACCTGCAGGAGAGCACCCCCATGACGCCCCGTGAGCTCTACGGCCGCTTCGCCCTCGCCGAGGCGGTGACCTGGACCCTGCTGATCCTCGGCATGGTGCTGAAGTACACGGGGGTCTCCGAGGCCCTCGTCCCGGTCTTCGGGATGCTGCACGGGATCGTGTTCCTCGGCTACTGCCTGGTGACGTGCTTCGTGTGGGTGGACCAGCGGTGGCCGGTGGGCTTCGGCGTGCTCGGCCTGGCCAGTGCCGTGGTGCCCTGGGCCACAATCCCCTTCGAGCGCCGCGCGCAGCGCTCCGGGCGGCTGGCCGGCGGCTGGCGCCTGGCCCCGGGCGGTGAGCGCCCCGCCACCGTGCCGGAGCGGCTGCAGGCGTGGTCCCTGCGCAGCCCGCTGCTGGCGACCCTGGTGGGCCTGGTCGCGGTGGCGGCCCTGACCTCGGTGCTGCTCCACCTGGGCCCGCCGGTCCCCCGCGGCTGAGCCGCGGCGCGGGCGGTTCCGGGTCCCGGAGCCCCGGTATAGCGTGGTCCCCGGGACGGCACCGCCGACCGTCGGCGGGCCACGAGGAGGAACCACGTGACCAATTTCGCCAATGTCGAGCGCCGGCACCTCGCCGCGCTCCTGCGCCGCCTGGGCCCCGACGCCCCCACCCTGTGCGAGGGCTGGACCACCCGTGACCTCGCCGTGCACCTCGTGCTGCGCGACGGGCGGCCCGACGTCCTGGCCGGCCGGGCCCTGTCCCGGGTGCCGGTGCTGCGCGACCGGGCCCGGCGCGCCGAGGAGGCCGTGGCCGGGCAGCCGTGGGAGGAGCTCGTGCGCAAGGTCGAGCACCCGCCGCTGTACTCCCCGGCGCGGCTGGGCCCGCTGGACAAGCGGATGAACACCGTGGAGTTCTTCGTCCACCACGAGGACGCCCGCCGCGCCCAGCCCGAGTGGCACGACCGCCCGCTGCTGCACGACGAGGAGCAGGCGCTGTGGCAGGGCCTGAGCCTCATGGCCAAGGTCATGCTCAAGGACGAGGACGACACCGTGGTGCTCATCGCGCCCTCCTACGGCGCCGTGCGCGGGGGCCGGGGCCGGACCGGCACGGTGCGGGTGCTGCGCGCCGTGCCCAGCGAGCTGCTGCTGTGGGCCTTCGGCCGGCGCGGGCAGGCCCGCGTGGAGGAGACGGTCGAGTAGACCGGGTCCTGCACGGACGGACGGGGGGACCGCGCGGCGCGCGGTCCCCCCGTCCGTCCGTGGCCGGGTCCCCGGCCTCGGCCGGTCAGCGGAACAGGTCCGCCCGGACGCCCATGATGATCCGGTCACCGGGCCGCGCGGTGCGCATGTACCGGGCGACCTCGTGCTCGTGCAGGGCGATGCACCCGGCGGTGGGCTTCTTGTTGGCGTGCAGGAAGATCGCGAAGCCGTTGCCCTGGACGATCGGCGAGTCGGGCGGGCGGTTGTAGTTGATGACGACGCCCAGCCGGTAGTCGCCGGACTGCGCGAAGTACCACATGTTCTCGTCCGGCCAGGTGTAGCCGGTGGACTCGAAGTACTTGTTGTACAGGGTGCCCAGGCGCCCGCCCCACCGGGAGTTCGGGTTGAGCGGGCGGTAGGGCAGCGCGGTGCCGGGGTTGTAGACCCCGAAGGACTCCGTGACCGAGTACGAGCCCTGCGGCGAGTAGAGGTACTGCGTGTGCCCGGAGGGGACCCCCGGGCGCTTGAAGCCGCTGGCGCCCACGTAGGCGGACGTGCGCCACTCCTCGACGTAGCTGCCGCCGATCCGCACGCAGTTGACGAACGTGGCCTCGGACCGGCCGTAGCCCTCGGCGATGGTCAGGGACACCCGCCCCGCGTTGCGGGTCGGCTGCACCGAGCGGCCGTTGTTGAGGTTCTGGCACTCCCCGCGGAACATGTGGACCCGGGTGCCGGACGAGGCGTTCCACGTGACGATGCCGTGGCGGAACTTCTGGTACGCGGCGGTCCGGCCCTGGGGCACGTAGTCGCCGGTCGGATAGCCGAGGGCCCCGCGCTCCCAGCCGTGCCAGCCCCACTTGCGCCCGACGTCGCTCTGCAGACGCACGATCCGCGCCCCGGTGGCGGGGCTCCAGTAGATCGAGCGCCCGTTGGAGAACGTCTGCCGGCACCCGCCCCCGGCCATCCCGCAGATCTGATCGCCGACCGGGTAGCCCAGGCTCCGCGCTCCCAGCTGTACCGGCCCCACTTCTGCCCGATCGCACCCGTCAGGTGCACCAGCTTCGCTCCCGTGCCCGGGCTCCAGTAGATCGAGCGTCCCTTGGAGTACGTCTGCCGGCACCCGCCCCCGACCATTCCGCACACCTCGTCGTTGACGGGGTAGCCGAGGCCGGCGACCTCGCCCCCGGCGACCCACTTCTGCCCGAGGGGCGACCGCACATGCACGTAGTGCGCTCCGTGGCCCTCCGACCACAGCACGACGCCGTTGGCGTGCGGCCACTCCCAGCCGCCCGCCACCGGTCGCATCGCGGCGCTCGGCTCACCGGTCCGGGCCGCCTCGCGAGCGGCGGCCGCCTCCATCGCCTGCCGGACCTCGGCCGGGACGGCGGCGTCCGCCTCGGGATCCGCAGCGGCGGCACGGCTTCCCGCGGACGCTTCGGCTCCGGGGTCGGCCGTGGGCACGGCCGACGGCTCCGCCGTGGGCGAGGTCGTCGGCTCCGCCGTGGGCACGGTCGTCGGCTCCGCTGTGGGCACGGTCGCGGTCTCCGGCTCTCCGGACGGGTCTCCGGGAGCCTCCGGGGTCACGGTGAGCACCGCGCGGGCCTCGGCGCCCGTGGCGTCGCGCACGGCGTAGCCGACCTCCACGGCACCGGCCGGTGCGTCCTCGGCCGGTGTCAGGGCGAGCACGGGGTGCTCGGGCGGCAGCCAGCCCTCGGGCAGCTCCGCGGGCGCCGTGCCCGGGGTGATGACGCGCAGCGACCCGGCGGCCGTGCGCAGCTCGTCCGCGAGCGCGTCCGCGCCCCGGGGGGCGGAGGGGTCCACGAGCAGCAGCCGCACCTGGGCGGGGTCCTGGAGCCCGTCGTTGGCCAGGACGTCCACGGCGGCCGTGCGCCCCGGGCCGGCCGTGGCCACCGCGTCGTCGACCGGATCGAGCGGCGCCGCCGTGGCGGCGGCCGCCGCGGTCCCGTCCGTTGCCACAGGATCCGTTGCCGAGGGGGCCGTTGCCGCGGGAGCCGTTGCCACGCCGGGCGCGGGGGACGGCGGAGCCGCGGACGCACCGGGGGCGCCGGCGAGGACGACGGCGAAGCAGGCCGCGAGGGCGGCGGGGATGCGCAGAGCTGAGATCTTCATGGGGTCCCTCGCTGGGGTCAGTCGGTGAACTCGACGTAGTGGTCGGGGGTGGTGTTGTCGAAGACCCGCACGGCCAGGTCGGCGTCGGGCGCCGCGCTGAAGGCGACGTCCAGCGAGGCCGATCCGCCGGGGGCGATGGTCGGGAAGGTCTCCATCCGCACGCCGAGCGACTCGTCGTAGGCGGGCACCGCGGGCTCGTCGCCCACGACGGCCACCGGGAAGGACCAGGGCACCGCGTCGACCGGGTCGGTGCCCGTGTTGGTGAGGGTCACGGTGAACACCTGCACCGGGGTGCCGGGAGCGGCACGGACCGGGCGCTGCCCCGTGGTCGCCGGTCGCGGCCCCTCCACCGTCCCCGCCAGGGAGCCGGTGAGCTGCTGGGTGGTCCCGAACGCGGCGGCGGCGTCCCGGGTGGCGGTGTCGTCGTAGGGGGCCACGTCGTTGCCCGAGGGAGCGGGACTCTCCTGCCCGGCGGTGCCGGGCTCCGGGGTTCCCGACGCCGCAGGGTCGCTCGCGGCCCCGGACGCAGCCGCCCCGGGGTCCGCCGCCCCGGAGGTCGCTGCCCCGGACGTCTCCGCCCCGGAGGTTCCGGCGGAGGTCGCCGCCGTGGGAGGGGCCGGGTCGCCCGGGTCCTCCGAGCACCCGGTCAGGGCGAGCGCGAGCAGCGCCGCGCAGACGGTCCCGGTGCGCCGGCCGCGCGACGGGAGGAACAGGGCTGTCATGGGTGACTCCTCTGCGCGGTCCTGGGTGGAGGAACCCGACCGGGCCGGTCGGTGGAGCTCACGCTACACGGCCATTTGCATTCGTGATCGTCATGACGTGGTGTGGCGCGGGACACCTTCGGGGACTGCCGCGTCCTGCGGGGGTCCGGCCGTTGCACAGGGTGGAAGGCGTGGCTCCCGACGTGCCAGATGCGACCGCCGACGACCGTTTCCGCGGGAACGTGTTCGTCCGCCGGGACCCGCACGTGCGCTTCTGCGCCGGCCACCCGCACCGGGCGCGCGGGTCGCCGCCGCCTCGGCGGACCTGCTGAGCGACACCGGGGGGTTCGTCACCGCGTTCTCCGCCCGCCTCGCCCCGGCCACGGGACGGCTCGACCACGTCGACGCCGGGCACGGCCTCGCGTTCGTCCTCACCGCCGGCGGGCACCGGCGGCTGGAGCGTTCGGGCCCGCCGCTGGGCGTCTTCCCGGACGACTCGTGGGACACCCACCGCACCGTGCTGCAGCCGGGCGAGACACTCGTGGTCGTCAGTGACGGGCTCCTGGACTTCTTCCCCTCCCTCGAGGAGACCCTGGACCAGGTCCTGCGGGCGGATCCCGCCGGGATGGCCGCGCAGGAGCTCGTGGACCGGGCCATCGGCTTCGCCCGCCGGCCCGGGCACCCGGGCGACGCCACGGTGGTGGTGCTGCGGCGGCTCCGCCAGGAGGGCCCCGCCGCCTGAGCGGCCCTCCGCCCGAGCCGCTCTCCACCCGCCGGCCGGTGGCGTCCGCGCCGTCGCCCGCGGAGCGGACGGTCCTCAGCGGGGGACGATCCCGAAGAGGAACCGGGTCCGGACCATGACCCACAGCAGGCCAAGGACGGCGACGTAGGCCAGGGTGTTGACCCAGAGCTCGCCCTGCCGGAGCACCGGGATGTTCGTCACGGCCAGGATCAGGAACACGTGCATGACGAAGACGTAGAGGCTGGCCCGGCCCAGCGGGATGAGGAACCAGCCCAGCGCACGCCGGAGCACCGCCCAGTAGGCGCTGAGCAGGGCGTAGCCCGCCACGACCACCAGGAGCACGTTGACCAACCGGCCGATCCCCAGGTACGTCCGCCCGAAGTAGCCGTCGTAGACGGCGCGGAAGACCGCCTCCGGCAGCAGGTCCAGCCGGACGTCGTAGCTGTTGCTGGCGTAGGGACCGGACCAGGAGAACAGGGCGAGGGCCACCGCGAGCAGCAGGCAGGCGACCAGCAGCGGCCGTCGGCGCCGGTCGGCGAACCAGCCGACGAGCTGCCGCCGGTAGAACCCGGCCACCATGCCGAGCACGAACAGCACCTGCCACACGAGCAGGGGGAACGAGTCCTCGAACTGGGAGGGCAGGAGCCGGATCCGGAAGACCGTGCCGACGGCGTAGAGCCCGGCGCTGATCAGCAGGACCAGCCAGGCCCGGCCGCGGGCCAGCGCGGCCAGCACCAGGGGGCTCACCAGGATCAGGACCACGTACAGCCCCATGATGTTGAACTGCCACGGCCCCACCTGCAGCAGGAGCACGGCGGGGATCAGGTGGGCCTGGACGGGGAAGGCGAACAGCCCGTCCATGCCCGCATAGAGGTCGTACGTGCTGCCGGCGGCCCCGGCCCCGGCGGCCCCGGTGCCCTGGTCCGTGAACGTGGTGACGGCTCCCGACTCCAGGACGGGGATCCTGCTGAGCGCGTAGACGAGGAGCACCACGACCAGGGCGGTCACGTAGAGCTTCCACGCCCGTGCGGTGGTGCGGTCCACCACCTCGCCGAGCTCGCCGCGGACCCGGGGCCCGTAGACCATGCCCAGCACGGCCCCGGAGAGCAGGACGAACAGCTCCGCCCCCGAGACGACGCCCACGGCCTCCTGCGTGAGCGACTGGAACAGGGAGGTGAGGCCCACGTGGTTGACGACGACGAAGACGATCGCGACGCCGCGCAGCATGTCGATCCGGCTGTCCCGGGACGAGGGCTCGGCGTAGCGCCAGGCCCGCACGGACCGCGTCCGGGGCAGCAGGCACAGGAGCAGTCCGGCGCCGAGGACGGCCGCCGCCGCGCCCCACGCGACGGGCCCCCGCAGGACGATCCCCGGGGCGGAGGGGGCCGCGCCCGGCAGCGCCGCCTGCTCGGTCACCGGCCCCGCCACGAGGGAGGAGGCCTGCACGCGCTCCCGGAAGGCGTCGGCGAGGGCGGGATCGGCGGTGGAGCGCCAGTCGACCGCGACCGCCCCGCCCGCACGCTCCTCGACGGTCTCGTTCCACACGACCGCGCCGATCCGGTCGTAGGCCTCGGAGGAGGCCGCCGCGAGCACCTGGTCCCACCACGGGGCCTTGACCTCGAGCGCGGAGGGGCCGCCCGCCTCCGGGCTCCAGAAGGACCCCGTCTCCACCATGAGCGGTTTGTCGCGGGCGGCGGCGTAGACGGCGTAGAAGCCGTCCGAGGCCCCCTGGCCGGCCCCGCCCAGCAGCGTGCTGAACTCGTCCGGGTCCGGGACGGTGTTGCGAGCCTCACCGCTGCCGGTCTCGTCGTGGTAGGCGGACAGCCCCACCCAGTCCACGACGTCGTCGCCCGGGTAGTAGGGGCCGTAGGCGTCGTCGTCCCGGTCCCAGACCCCGTTCCCGTCGGTGTCGAGGGTCGCGAGGTCCGCCCCCTCCGGGGCGGAGGACGTGGGCGCGCGGAACGGGTAGTCGGTCCCGACCGTGGGCGACCACACCAGCACGGGGTCCTCGAGCCGGTCGTCCAGCGCGGCCGCCACGGCCCGGAACGCCTGGGTGTAGGCCTCGGGCTGCTGGCCCCACGGCACCCAGGACGCGTTCATCTGCGGCGCGAACCGGACGAACACCGTGCCGTCGAAGTCGCGCGTGACGTCGGCCAGCTGCCCGGCGAGAACGGCGGCCTGCGCCTCGTCCACCCGGTCCAGCGCGATGTCGGGGCGGACGGTGAGCAGGGCGTGCCCGCCCTGCTCGGCGACCTGGGACAGGAAGTGCCGCAGGTAGCCCTGCTCCCGGTCGTCCATCGGCAGCGGCACCGGCCTCCCGTAGACCGCGGCCGGCTCACCGAGCCGGTCGGCGTACCCCGCGGCGGAGTCGGTGCCCCAGTCCAGCACCGCGCCCAGGTACGGGGCGCCGGGCTCCGGTGTCTCCGCCGCGCGCGCCGGAGCGGCCGGCAGCAGGACGAGGGCGAGGATCGTGAGCAGGGCGGCCGCAGCGGCGGGCAGGGGCGGGCGGGGGCTGCCGACGGACATCACAGAGGCGCTCCGATGGGGGGGTGCGGAGGGGGGTCGCACACATTGTCCCCGCGGCCGCCGTCCGGGGAGGTGAACCCGGCGGCGACGCGCCGGGGGGCGGCGGGCGTCGGCCGGCGGGGTGGTCCGGGGCGGGCCCCAGTCCGAAGTACTCCTCGAGGGTGTCCAGCTCGGCGGATCCCTCCGCGGCGGCGTCCGCCTGCAGCTCGGCCACGAGCTGCAGCCCGACGTAGCGCAGGTGCCAGGGCTCGTAGGCGTAGCCGGTCCACTCCTGCCGGTCCTCGGGGCAGAAGACGACGAAGCCGTGACGATGGGCGTTCTTCCGCGCCCAGTCCCCCACCGGGGTTCCCTCGAAGCAGTCCTGCAGGGCACACTCGCCGTCGGCGCTGCCGACGTCCATCACGAGCCCGGTCTGGTGCTCGCTGTGGCCCGGGCGGGCGGCGATCGTGTCCGCCGTCTCCTGGCCGTGCTGCTGGACGTAGCTGTCGTAGAGGCTCGCCTGCTCGGCGTGGGAGCGGTGACCGCTCACCGGCACGATGTGCACGCCGTCCGCCCTGGCGGCGCGCGTCATCCGCTGGAACGCCTCGGCCGCCGTCGCCTGGAGACGCTCGGACTGCACGCGCTTCAGCCGGTCGGGCACCTACGTCGCCGGGTCCGGCTCCCGGTGCTTGTTCACCACGACCTGCAGGCTGTGCGCCGAGTCGATGTCGTGGTCCGCCGGCGCGACGAGTACCGCCGTCAGGGCGGTCGACACCGCTGCCCCCGTGATCCTGCCCGGTCCTCGCATCGCTCCCACGCCCCCACGTGTCCTGAAATCCCGCTGCGTCGGGCGCTCAGCCTGGCCGGCCCGGGCTCGGACGGGTCGTGCCCGGCGTCCCGGGACGTCATGGAGCCCACGGGGCGGGCGAGCCGCCCGGGAGGGACGCGGGGCCGAGCCGCCCCCTCGCGGGACGCGGGCGGCCCCGGGTGCGGCCCGGCACGGCCTCCGGGTGCGGCTCCGACCGGCTCAGTAGTCGTGGTCGTCGCGCTCCTTCTCGTGCTGGTGCTCGCCCTCGGCGTGCATGCGGTCGTGGTGCTTGCGGCTCTCCGCGTCGTCGTGGTCGACCCAGTGCCACCGGTCGTGCGTCTCGCAGCGGTACCAGTGGTCCTCACGGTCTTCGCGGTCCTCACCCGTGCTCGCGCCGACGCCGTCCCGGTACTCGTCGTCGGGGTCCCGATCATGGTCGTGCCGCTGCTCGTCCCGGTCGGAGCGGTGGTAGCCGTACCAGCGCTCGTCGTCCTCCCCCTGGTCGGCCCGGTCCCCGTGGCCGTTCCCGTCGTCGTTCCCGTACCGGTCGTCGTTCCCGTACCGGTCGTCAGGGTCGTTCTCGTACCCGTCGTCAGGGCCGCTCCCGTCGCCGTGGCCGTACCGGTCGCCGGAATCGTTCCCGTCGCCGTGGCCGTACCGGTCGTCGGGGTGTCCGTCGCCGTACGCACTGCCGTGGTCGGTGTCGTCGTCGCCCGGGCCCGCGGCCGCAGAGGTGGCCGCCCCTCCGAGGAGGAGGGCGGCCAGCACCGTGCCGGCGAGGGTCTTCCGCAGTGGATCCATGACTGCTCCTGATGGGCATGACGGCGGGTCGCCAAGCGGTGGGTGTGCACAGACCTGGGTCAGAGATCTCGCCCGGACAACAGGCATGAACACCGTAGGAGTGTCCCGGGTCACAGTTCAAGGCCGTGGGCGGGGCGGGCGGCGGAACGGTTCCGGCTCGCGGCAGCATGGCGGCGACAGGCCCTCCCGGCCCTTCACCGGCGCGCTCGGGGTCGTGGCCCGCACCGCGGGACGGAGGCCGCTGAATGGGCGCTGACCAGGGCGTTCGCCCCACCGTCCCGCAGCGTCGCCGTGGGTCGGCGATACGCGCGGACAGACCTCGCCGGCCCGGGCCACGGGCGGCCTCGGTGAGAGGGCGTCCCGCTCCGAGACCTCGCCGCAACATGTGACGTCATGAGCGGTCGCTGTCGCAACGACCGTGTGCTGTGGAGCCCCCTACCGGATTCGAACCGGTGACCCCCTGTTTACAAGACAGGTGCTCTGGCCAGCTGAGCTAAGGAGGCGGGTTGTCCCGGGGCGCCGCGCGCGGCCCCGGCGACCGGGGTCCCAGGATATCGGACGTCTCCGAGGACCCCGAAATCCCTGCGCCCTCGGGCGGAGCGGCGGCGCCGCCGCTCCGCCCCGAGGGGCGGGACACCTACTTCTGGTCCGCCAGGGCCTCGTCCAGGGCGTCCTGGAACGCCTCGTTGCCGAGCCGCTCACCGTCGATGAAGACCGTCGGGGTGCCGGAGACGCCGTTGGCCAGGGACTCCTGCGAGACCACGTTGACCATGGGGCGCCAGGTGTTCTCCTCCAGCGCGGTCGCGATGTCCGCGCCGTGCGTGGCGGCGATCTCCACGAGCTGCTCGTCGTCCAGGCCACCGCTGCCCTGGTGCGAGAACACCTCCTCGACGAAGGCGAGGTACTGCTCCGTGGAGACCTGGTTGCCCACCTCGTAGGCGGCGGCCGCGGCGCGGGAGGAGTACTGCGTGGGCGTGGCCCGGTCCAGGAAGTTGAGGTTGCGGTACTCCAGGGTGATGTCCCCGGACGTCACGGCCTCCTCGAGGGCCTCACCGTTCTCGGTCTCGAAGTCGGCGCAGTGCACGCACTCGAAGTCCTGGAAGATCACGACCGGCACGGGCTCGCCCTCGCCCGCGGGCTCGACGCCCGGCGGCACCGCGGAGTCGTCCGGGGTCTCCGGCGCCTCGGGGACCTCGCCCAGATCGCGCTGGTCCACCTCCGACTCGCCGGTGCGGATGCCGTCCGCGGTCAGGACGGTGCCGCCCCACTGGTTGGCGGAGGCGGGCACCGGACCGGCCTCGGGGATCTGCTCGGCCCGGTTCTGCGCCACGACCACCCCGATCACCGCGAGGATCACGAGGACCAGGGCGAGGATGCCGAACTGCAGCAGCCGGCGGGACCGCTTGTCCTGGCGGGCGTGCTGGTCGGCGAGCTGCCGGGCGCGCTCGCGGGCGGCGTCGCGGTTCCGGGGGTCGGGGGTCGTGCTGCTGGATGCCATGGGTCCTCTTCGAAGAATCCTCGGGGGCGGATGCGGACGTGTCGTCGCTCAGATTATCGGACCCCCTCGCGGCCCGCCGACTCAGGAGATCCCCAGGCAGAAAGGGGAGCACACTGACGAATAGACTGGGGCGCAGGACGATGACGCCCCACCGGAAGGACCCCTCGTGAGTGCAGAGCAGACCCCCACCGCCTCCTCGGCCGATCTGGAGGAGGCGCCCGAACCGCGCACGGACGTCCCGCAGGACACCGGCTACGACTTCGTCGTGGTCTCGAACCGGCTGCCGGTCGAGCGCGTCGTCGAGGACGGCACGTCCTCCTGGCGCCGCTCCCCCGGCGGCCTCGTGGCCGCCCTGTCCCCGGTGATGGCCCGCAACACCGGCGCCTGGGTGGGCTGGCACGGCGCGGCCGACGAGACTCTGGAGCGCTTCGACCACGACGTCTTCCACCTGGCTCCCGTCCCGCTCTCCGGCGCGGAGGTCGAGGCCTACTACGAGGGGTTCTCGAACGCGACCCTGTGGCCGCTCTACCACGACGTCATCGCACCCCCGGAGTTCCACCGCGCCTGGTGGAACACCTACCGCCGGGTCAACCGCCGCTTCGCGGAGCGGACCGCCGAGGTCGCCGCGCAGAACGCCACGGTGTGGGTGCAGGACTATCAGCTGCAACTGGTGCCCAAGCTGCTGCGGGACCTGCGCCCGGACCTGACCATCGGCTTCTTCAACCACATCCCCTTCCCCCCGCTCGAGATCTTCGCGCAGCTCCCCTGGCGGCGAGCGGTGCTGGAAGGGCTCTCCGGCGCCGACCTCATCGGCTTCCAGCGCCCGGGCGACGCCCAGAACTTCCAGCGCTGCGTGCGCCGGTTCCTGGACGTGCCGTTCCGGCAGGGCCGCGCCCGGTTCGGCACCGACGACGCCGCCTGGACGGTGCGCGCCCAGTCCTACCCGATCTCCATCGACGCCGAGGCGATCCAGGAGCTGGCCTCGCGCCCGGAGGTCAAGGAGCGCGCCCGGGAGATCCGGCACGAGCTCGGCGATCCGGAGACCGTCTTCCTCGGGGTGGACCGGCTCGACTACACCAAGGGCATTCTGCACCGCATCAAGGCCTACGGGGAGCTGCTGCAGGACGGGAGGCTGACGGTCGGCCCGTCGGTGCTGGTGCAGGTGGCCAATCCCTCGCGGGAACGGGTGGAGTCCTACGTCCAGCTGCGCGAGGACGTGGAGGGCCTGGTGGGTCATCTCAACGGCCAGCACGACACGATCTCGCACACCGCGATCCGGTACCTGCACCACGGCTATCCGTTCGAGGAGATGGTGGCGCTCTACCTCGCCACCGACGTGATGCTGGTGACCTCGCTCCGGGACGGCATGAACCTGGTGGCCAAGGAGTACGTCGCGGCGAAGACGGACGGGTCCGGCACCCTGGTGCTCTCCGAGTTCACCGGCGCCGCCGAGCAGCTCAAGCAGGCGCTGCTGGTGAACCCGCACGACATCGACGGGCTCAAGGACGCGATGCTGCGGGCCAAGGAGATGCCGGCGGCCGAGGCGAAGAAGCGGATGCGCGCGATGCGGCGCCAGGTACTGGGCAACGACGTCAACGACTGGTCGGAGGCGTTCCTGCGGGACCTCGCCGGCACCCGTTCCGACCGCACGACCGGCGACACCACCGAGGAGGAGCAGTGACGGACACGCACGACGACGCCCGGCCGGCGCTCGAGCAGGCTCTCGACCGGGCGGCCGCGGCCGAGACGCTGCTGGTCGCCCTGGACTTCGACGGCACCCTGGCCCCCTTCACGGAGGACCCCGGCGACAGCCGGGCGCTGCCGGAGGCGCAGACGGCCCTCGAGCAGCTGCTGGGGCTGGACCGGACCTACGTGGCCGTCATCTCGGGGCGGCCCATGCACTTCCTGCGCACCGTCGTGGACCCGGACGGCCGGATGCTGCTCTCCGGCTCGCACGGGGCCGAGCTGCACCTCGACGCCCTCGGAGGCGCGGCAGCGGACTCGGAGCTGCGGCTCTCCCCGGCCCAGCAGGATCTGCTCGGCCGGGCGACCGAACTCGTGGAGGCGCAGGTGGCCCGGTACCCGGGATCCCGGCTCGAGCTGAAGCCCACCGGGGCGGCGTTCCACACCCGCACGATGACGGACCAGGCGTCGTCCGCCCGCGCCGAGCAGGAGATGATCGAGGCCTTCGAGCAGCTGGACGGGCTGAAGGTCACCCCGGGCCAGCACGTGGTCGAGTCCTCGGTGCACTCCGCCACGAAGGGTGAGGGCATCACGGCGTTCATGCAGGCGACCGGTGCGGAGGTCACCCTCTTCGCCGGCGACGACGTCACGGACGAGAA
Source organism: Kocuria sp. CNJ-770 (assembly GCF_001942375.1). NCBI lineage: Bacteria > Bacillati > Actinomycetota > Actinomycetes > Micrococcales > Micrococcaceae > Kocuria > Kocuria sp. CNJ-770. The sequence continues at coordinate 328 of NZ_MKJW01000086.1, read as the reverse complement.
CGCCATGCGAGAACTCGGCCCGGACGATCTCGGCATCAAGGTGGGCAACGGTGAGAGCGCGGCGGCGCACCGGGTCGCGTCCCCGGCCGAACTGGCCGGAGTGCTCGCCCGGCTGGCCGAGCTGCGGAGCACCGCTCTGTCCTGAGCGCGGGCGCGCCGAGGCAGCGGCGGCGCGTCGATGGGACGCCGGTGGCGCCGGAGGCATGACCGTGCTTAGGATCACTGTGGCCCCCGTCACCTGTGGGGGTTGCTCTTCTCCTTCGGATCGTCCGGCACGTGCCTGCCGGGAAAGAGGCTTGTTCCATGTCTGCTGTGCGCTACGCGAATG
>NZ_MKJW01000085.1:0-54621 GCF_001942375.1 Kocuria sp. CNJ-770 | reverse complement strand
CACTCCCTCAGCATCACCGCCGAGGGGGTCAATTTTCGCTCGGCGCCCGAGGGTCAGTATTCAGACGGCATCGACACACCGCCCACGCTGTGGTGCAGGAGGCGGGAGACCTCGACGTCCGAATGTACGGCGGGGGCATGGACAAGAGCGTTATGCCGGTCCTGGTGGACGGTGACGGGACCGTGACCACCGGCACCTCGCCACAGACCCAGCAGCTCGACGGAGGCTTTGTGGTTCCGGCCTTGACGACCCGGGAGGCGGCTCTGGACAGGGTTGCACAGCTCGCGTCCGCGTGCCGATGCGCACAGCACGTCCGCGCGGTCGGGAACGCCGCCGCCGGCTGGCGGACACCGTCCGAGGCAGGACGGCCCCGGTCGCGTCGCCCCGGTGCCCGAGCTCCTGTCCAGCCGGGACTTCCATGCTCCGGCCCGTGGCTCGTGCGTTCGGGCGGGTTCGGGCGGGTTCGGGCCAGGAGCGTGTCGGACGCCCGAGAAGCGGTCGCGTACGGCCCGGGATGCGCCTCCGGCGTGCTGGCCGTCGGCGGTGAGGCCGCCGCCCCCAAGAAGAGGCAGGCAGGGCCTCGGCGTGCTCCTCGCTGTCGGAGGGGGTGTGCCGGCCGTGTCGATCTCGGCCGCGCCCGCGTCCGGCACCGGCCGGCACGGCGTCGGACGGCGAGGAGCCGTTCCGGCGGCAGCACACACTCCTTGCGGCCGTCGGACGCCGAGCCCGTCCCGCCACGGACATCGGACAGGGCCGGGTGTCCCAGGGCGCGGCGTCCCAGGGCGTGGTCCCTCCGGGCCGACGGCACCGTGTGCACGTGCGAGGCGGAGCGCATCCCGGGCGAAGTGTTCGGCGCAGGTGTCGCGCACGGTCACCGGCCACGACGGTACCGCCGGTGAGCACGGCCAGGCCCGCCACTGGCGCGGCGGCGCCGCAACCGGGAGCACGGAGGCACGGCTCTGGGTGGCGGGCAGCCGCCCGGTGCCCGCCCGGATGCCCAACTTCTGCCGCGGAACGGAACCGCCGCGGGCCGCGAAGTGAGGCGGCACGTGGGCCGTCGCAGAACGGTCCGGCGGCAACCCACGGGCCACGGCCGGTGCCGCCGGAGGCAGCCGTTCGAGGGGACCGCTGATCGGCTGCGCGTCCGTGCGACCACGGGGTCGACGTAGCGGGGGGAGCGCCTCGGTGCAGAGACGACAAAGCCCCGGGAGGATGATCCTCCCGGGGCTCCGTCAGGCGGTCGAACGACTCAGCGGACGAGCTCCCGGTCCTGCGGACCGGCCGTCACGGCCTCCACCTCGTGGTGGTGGTGCGCGGCCTCGAGCTCGGCCGGGGTCACGGGGGCGACACGGTCCTCGAAGAAGAACCGGCTGACCCGCTCGCGCATCTTCTCCGTGCCCGTGATCCTGCCCTTGCCGTTGGGCTGGGCCGGCAGCACGTCGTAGTCGGGCATGGCGACCAGACGGTAGCGCTTGTACTCGTCGAGCGGCTCGTGCACCTCGATGAACTCCCCGTGGGGCAGCTGCTGGACACGACCGGTCTCGCGACCGTGGAGCACGATCTCGCGGTCCTTGCGCTGCAGCGCCAGGCAGACGCGCCGGGTGATCATGAAGCCGAGGATCGGCGCGATGAAGTACGCGGCCCGCAGCCAGTAGATGACGTCGTTGAGCGACACGTTGAAGTGCGTGGCGATGAGGTCACCGCTGGCCGCGACGAGCATCACGGTGTAGAAGGCCACGCCGGCGACGCCCATGGCGGTGCGGAAGGGGGCGTTGCGCGGGCGGTCCAGGATGTGGTGCTCGCGGTCGTCCTTGGTCACCCACCGCTCGATCCACGGCCAGGCGGCCATGAGGCCGAACAGGATCATGATCGGGACCATGGGCAGGAGGACGTTCAGCGGGATCGACATGCCCCAGAAGGTCCACTCCCAGTTGATCGGCCAGGTGCCGGGCATGAGGCGCACGGCGCCGTCGGTGAAGCCCATGTACCAGTCGGGCTGGGAACCGGCCTGCACCGGGGAGGGATCGTACGGCCCGTAGTTCCAGATCGCGTTGATGGTGGTGGTGGCCGCCATCAGCGCCATGATGCCGAAGACGATGAAGAAGAAGCCGCCCGCCTTGGCCGCGTAGACCGGGCCCACGGGGAAGCCGACCACGTTGTTCTCGGTGCGGCCGGGCCGGGGAACTGGGTGTGCTTGTGCACGACGACCATGAACAGGTGGACCACGATCAGACCGAGGATCGCCGCGGGGATCAGCAGCACGTGGATGATGTAGAGGCGCGCGATGATGTCGTGGCCGGGGAACTCGCCGCCGAACAGGAACATCGACAGGTAGGCGCCGACCAGCGGGATGGCCTTGAGGATCGCGTCGGCGATCCGCAGACCGTTGCCGGAGAGGACGTCGTCCGGCAGGGAGTAGCCGGAGAAGCCCGCCACGATGGTCAGCAGGAACAGCCCGACGCCGACGAGCCAGTTCAGCTCACGGGGCCGGCGGAACGCGCCGGTGAAGAACACGCGGAGCATGTGCACGGCCACGGCGGCGGCGAACACCAGCGCGGACCAGTGGTGGATCTGACGCAGGAACAGCCCGCCGCGGACGTCGAAGGAGATGTCGAGGGTGGAGGCGTAGGCGGCCGACATCTCGACGCCCTGCATGGGCACGTACGAGCCTCGTACTCGAGTGCGGCCATGGAAGGCTCGAACCATAGCGCCAGGAACGTTCCCGAGAGCAGGAGGATGACGAAGGTGTACAGCGCCACCTCGCCGAACATGAAGGACCAGTGGTCCGGGAAGATCTTCCGGCCGAACTCCTTGACCATCGGCGACATGCGACCCGGGTGTCGACGAAGTTCGCGATCCGGCCGGTGCCGGTCTGCGGCTTGTACTGGAAATCAGTGGACGTGGACATCAGTTCGCCTCACCCTGCATCTCTTCGACATGGGTACCCCGCTGGGAGTAGGTCGGTCCGACCGGTTCCTGGAAATCGCTGCGGGCCACGAGGTATCCCTCGTCGTCCACGGTGATCGGCAGCTGGGGAAGGGGCCGGGCAGCCGGCCCGAAGATGACCTCGCACTCGTTGGTGAGGTCGAAAGTGGACTGGTGGCACGGGCAGAGCAGGTGGTGGGTCTGCTGCTCGTACAGCGCCACCGGGCAGCCGACGTGGGTGCAGACCTTCGAGTAGGCGAAGATGCCGTCGACGTTCCAGTCGGCCCGCTCGGGCGACACGTTCACGGACTCGGGGTCCAGTCTCATGAGCAGGACCACGGCCTTGGCCTTCTCGTCCAGGTAGCCCTCGTTGTGCCCGATCGTGCTCAGGTTCTCCGGCACGACGTGGAACGTGGAGCCCAGGGTGACGTCCGAGGCCTTGATCGGCGTCCCGGAGGGGTCGCGGACCAGGCGGATGCCCTCGTCCCACAGGGTCTCCTTGAGGACGTCCAGGTTGGTGGGGCCCAGGTCCTTGAGCAGCCCGACGAAGGGCAGGGGAGCGAGGACCGCGGCGCCGATGAGGGTGTTGCGCAGCAGCGGACGGCGCTTGATGCCCGACTCGTCGTAGATCGTGGTGAGGATGCTCTGCGCCTCGGCGCGCTGCTCCTCGGTGCGGACCGCGTGCCGGCTCTCGACCAGCTCGTGGTCCGGCATGAGCGTGCGCGCCCAGTGCACGACCCCCAGGCCGATGCCGAACATGCCGAGCGCGATGCCCAGGCCCAGCAGGAGGTTCTGCAGCTGCAGCGCCTGGGTGGGGGCCGTGTTCGTGACGTCGTAGATCGGACCGTCCACCCGGACGCCGAAGTAGCCGACGAAGAACAGGACGGACCCGATGACCGAGATCAGGAACAGCAGGACGACCTGCCGTTCGGCGCGCTTGGCCGCCCGGTCGTCGACGTCCGTCAAGCGCGGGCGGTGCGGGGGCAGTCCGGGGTCAGGGAAACGCTCCATCGCCGTGGTGCCCGTGGTGGCAACTGTTCCCGACTCGTGGGGAGTGCCGTCACTGTGGCTTCCCATGTGTGGTCCCTCATTCTTCTCTTGGTGCAGTTGATCGTAGCTAGTGGGTCCGACATCTGCTGCCGGGACGGCAGCTCAGGCGGAGCGCGAGGTGAGCCAGATGGTGAACCCGATGATGACCGCGAGTCCGATGGTCCACACGAACAGGCCCTCGGAGACCGGGCCGAGCGCGCCGAGGCCGAACCCGCCCGGGTTGGGGCTCTCCTCGAGGGTCTTCAGGTACGTGATGACGTCCCGCTTCTCCTCGGGAGTGATGTTCGCGTCGTTGAAGACCGGCATGTTCTGCGGCCCCGTCTGCATCGCCTCGTAGATGTGCACCTCCTCGACGCCCATCAGGGACGGCGCGTACTTGCCGCGCGTCAGGGCGCCACCGGCGCCGGCGGCGTTGTGGCACATGGCGCAGTTGGCGAGGAACACCTTCGCACCGTTGGCGGCGTTGCCCTGGGTGACGTCCAGGTACTCCTCCTCGGGCACGGCCGGGCCGGGGCCCAGGGTCGCGACGTAGCCGGCCAGCTGAGCGGTTTCCTCGGGGTTGAACTGCGGGGCCTTCTGCGGGGCCTGCGGGCCGTTGGCCTGCATGGGCATGCGCCCGGTGCCGACCTGGAAGTCGACCGCGGCGGCGCCGACGCCGATCAGGGACGGCCCGGAGGGGGTGCCCGCGCCGTCGAGGCCGTGACAGGTGGAGCAGTTCGCGATGAACAGCTTCTCGCCCTCCTCGAGGTCCTGGGCCGAGTAGGACTCGGTCTGGGCCTTGGCCTCGTTGGTGGTGGTGGCGACTGCGTAGAGCCCACCGCTGAGGAGCAGGGCCAGGACCATCAGTACGAGGACTGCGAGAGGGTGGCGCCGCTGTTGCGAAAGTGCCTTCACGTCAAACGTTCCTTTAACTCGGTGCTGCGTTGGTTTGCTGGGGTCGTCCCCGGGAGGGCGCGGGCTACTTGAGGAAGTAGACCACGAGGAAGAGGACGATCCAGACGACGTCCACGAAGTGCCAGTAGTAGGACACGACGATCGCCGAGGTGGCCTCGAAGTGCCCGAAGCGCTTGGCCACGAAGGCACGGCCCATGATGAACAGGAAGGCGATGAGCCCGCCCGTCACGTGCAGGGCGTGGAAGCCCGTGGTGATGTAGAAGGCGGAACCGTAGGCGTTGGCCGGGATGCTGATGCCGTGGCTCACGAGCTCGGCGTACTCGAACGCCTGCACCGCCACGAAGATCGCCCCCATGATGAAGGTCAGGGCGAACCACTCGACCATGCCCCACCGGCGCACGTCCAGGACGCCACCGGCACGCCGGGGCTGGAGGCGCTCGGCCGCGAAGACGCCGAACTGGCAGGTCACGGAGCTCGACACCAGGATGATGGTGTTGGCGGTGGCCAGCCACACGTTCAGCTTGGCCGACTCGTCCGCCCACAGCTCCGGGGAGGTGGAGCGCAGCGTGAAGTACATGGCGAAGAGGCCGGCGAAGAACATGACCTCGGAGGCGAGCCACACGATGGTGCCCACGGAGGTCAGGTTGGGTCGGTTGATCGACCCGCCTACCGGCTTGGCTGGGGTCTGGGTTGCAGTCGTCACAGAGACATTATGTCGCCAAAACTGCCGGTGGACCAACCAGGATCGGATCGGGCGATTTGCGTGTCCGGCGCCCCGCCGCCCCGCGCGATCGGGCCCCGGGGCCGTGTCCGGCGCCCGGGTGCCGTGGATCCCGGGCGGGAGGGGGCCTGCGGAGGGCGTCCGTGATCCGTGTCACCACCGGCCGGGGAGCGCTCGGTCGCTCCGTTGCCCGTGGGTTCCGGGCCCCGGCGGGGCGGGCGATACGATCGAAGGCGTGAACACGACGACTCCGGCGACCGCACCGCACTTCGAGTGGCCCGACCTCATCACCGCGCTGATCTCGGGGGCCGACCTGACCCGGGAGCAGGCGTACTGGGCCATGGACACCATCATGTCGGGGGAGGTGTCGGACGTCGTCATCGCGGGCTTCCTCGTAGCCCTGCGGGCCAAGGGGGAGACGGTCGAGGAGCTCACCGGCCTGGCGGACGCGATGGTGTCCCGGGCCCGGCCGGCCGACATCCCCGGGCCCGCCCTGGACATCGTCGGCACCGGCGGAGACCGGCTGTCCAGCGTGAACATCTCCACGATGGCGGCCCTGGTCTGCGCGGGCGCGGGCGCGAAGGTGGTCAAGCACGGCAACCGTGCGTCGTCGTCGAAGTCGGGCTCCGCCGACGTCCTCGAGGCCCTCGGGGTCCGCCTGGACCTGCCGGTCGAGCTGGTCGAGTCCGCCGCGGAGCACGTGGGCATCACCTTCCTGTTCGCCCAGACGTTCCACCCGTCGATGCGCTTCGTGGCCGCGGCGCGGGCGCAGCTGCGGGTGGCCACCACGTTCAACGTCCTCGGGCCCATGACCAACCCGGCCCGGGTCGAGGCCTCGGCGATCGGCGTGGCCGACCGCGCCCTGGCTCCGCTCATCGCCGGGGTCTTCGCCGCTCGGGGGCATCGCGCCCTGGTCTTCCGCGGCGGCGACGGGCTCGACGAGCTCACCGTGACGGCGCCCTCGGAGATCTGGGAGGTGCGCGGCGGCACCGTCGAGCACCACGAGCTCGAGCCCCTCGACCTCGGCATGCCGCGGGCCACGATCGAGGACCTGCGCGGGCGGGACGCCCTGTACAACGCCCGGGTCGTCGAGCAGGTGCTGGCGGGGGAGCCGGGGCCCGTGCGCAACGCTGTGCTGCTCAACGCGGCGGCGGGGCTGGTCGCGTTCGACCAGGAGGCGGAGGGTTCGTTCCACGACCGTCTGGCGGCCGGGGTCCGGCGCGCCGAGCAGGCCGTGGACAGCGGCGCCGCGCGCGCGGTCCTGGACCGCTGGATCGCCCACACCGTCCGCTGAGGACACCGGAGGATCCGACGACGCACGGCCGGTGAGCACCCGCTCACCGGCCTTCTGTCGTTCCGGCCTCCCGTCGTCGTCCCGGCCACCGGTCGTCGCCGGGCGCTTCGACCGGGGGCGGCGCCGGCGGGCTCAGTCGATGCCGAGGGAGAAGGCGGCGTCGAGGTCGTGCTTGCTGTAGGTGCGGAAGGCGATGTTCGTGTTCGTGCCCACCACACCGTCGACCTTGGAGAGGCGGTCGGCGATGACGTCCGCGAGGTCCTCGTGCCGGTGCACGCGCACCATGGCGATCAGGTCCCAGTCGCCGGTCACGGAGTACACCTCGCTGATCCCGGGGATCTCCGAGATCTGCTCCGCGACCTCAGGAATGCGATCGGCGGAGGTCTTGATGAGGACGATGGCGGTGAGCATGGGACGCCTTTCTCGGGACGGGGCCGGCCGGGGCCGGTGGAACAGGGCGGATCAGGGCCTGCGGCGGGCCCGCGCCGCGCGCACCGTGAGAGCGAGCGCGCGGTGGCCCAGCAGGAGAACGGCGAGAGTGCCCAAGGTCACCAGCACGAAGCTCGGTGCGGTGCCCTCGCCGACGAGGACCCGCAGGCCCATGCCCACGACGACGGTCGTCAGCCACAGGGCGACGCCGCGCGGCCACAGGCCGACGGGGTGGCGGGGCAGCTGCCAGACGGCCCAGCCCAGCAGCAGTCCGGTGAGGAACGGCCAGGCGGTCTCCAGCACGCCCACGGCATCGAGGGCGTGGGTCCTGCGCCCGACGGCGGCGAAGAGGAGGACCAGGAGCACGTCGATGACGAGGACCGCCGGCCAGGAGCTCCGGCGCCCGGTGCGCCCGGTGGGCGGCGTGGTGGTGGGGGCCGTGGTGTGCATGCTCGCAGTCTAGTCGGGGTCCCGGAGCGATCCGACGCATGCCGTTCGGGGTGAAGTCGAAGCTGAAGGTTGAAGGACTGAGTGTGGGCGAACCCTCAACCTTCGACCAGGAGTCCAGGGATGCCCGGGTGCGGTCCGGAACGGCGACGAGCGGGTTCGGCGGCCGGGGTCGAAGGGTGGTGGCGCGGTCGGCGGTCGTGCGCCGGCCACCCGGACGCCGATGCGCTCGGCGGTGCGCGGCGCACCGAGGGGTCGGGGCCGCAGGCGGTCGGCCGCACGGCGTGCTCCGTGGTTGTGCCGAGCGGGTGTGGCGCACCCGGGGTGAAAGGAGGTGGAATGGCCGGACGGGGAGGCCCCTCTCGCCCTGACTTTACATAATGTAGATTATCGGCGCTTTGGAGAGGAGTACTGAACCGGGTCCGTCGTCGGCCCGGAACCCACTGTTCGGACCTGTTCATCGATCGTGCATGCAGCCTGCACCTGCGTTCCCGTCGGTCGGCGCGCAGGCGTCTTGAGGACGCGCGGCCGGGACTCCGCCGAGGCCGACCCCGTTCCGCTGCGGCGTCCGGGCGCGGCCCCGGGGCCAGCGTTCCTCAGTGTGGTTCGGCTGTGTGGTTCGGCTGTGTGGTTCGGCTGGGGTGTCCGGGCGTCGTGTTCGGCCGTCGAGGCGTGCCGCGCCGAGGTGTCGTCCGCCGTCCGACGCCTGGATGTGCCCGTGTCCGTGAGCGCCTTCGCCCGGGCGGTCCTCGGCGTCGGTGCGCGCAGGCGGTTGCGGCCCGGGCCGGGCCCGTCCGCACGCAGCGGATCGTTCCCTGCGGTCCGGGCATCCCTGGCCGGCCCGAGGTGCCGGGAACGCCCGTGGCCGGCGACCCTGTGGCCCCCGGTGCCCACGAGCCGCCCGGCTCCGGCATCTCCTGTGACATGGGTCACTGCCGCGCCCACGATCCGCACAGGTCCCGGTCGTCGGTCGGAGATCTGTTCCAGCGGCCGGGCCGTGCGGATCGGCCGTGCGGATCGGCCGTGCGGCGCCGTTGCTCCTGGCCACGGCGGCACCCCGGCGGGCGCGGGCGCACCCGCAGAGGCCGCGGTACTCCCCCGGCCCGTGCGGTCGTTGCCCGCCGACCATGGTTCGCAGGAAACCACGCGCGGGCCGGACGGCACCGGGCCCGGTGGTCACGTCCCGACGTAGGCCGCGAGGTGGCGGCCGGTGAGGGTCGAGCGGGAGGACACGAGGTCCGCGGGCGTGCCCTCGAAGACCACACGGCCTCCCTCGTGGCCGGCCCGGGGCCGAGGTCGACGATCCAGTCGGCGTGGGCCATGACCGCCTGGTGGTGCTCGATCACGACGACCGACTTCCCGGCGTCGACGAGCCGGTCGAGCAGTCCCAGCAGCTGCTCCACGTCGGCAAGGTGCAGGCCGGTGGTCGGCTCGTCCAGGACGTAGACCTCCCCCTGCCCGGCGAGCTGGGCGGCCAGCTTCAGCCGTTGCCGCTCACCGCCGGAGAGTGTGGTGAGCGGCTGGCCGAGCACCAGGTAGCCGAGCCCCACGTCGGCGAGCCTGCCGAGGATCCGGTGGGCGGCCGGCGTGCGCGCCTCTCCGGCGCCGAAGAAGTCGAGGGCCTCGGCCACCGGCATCGCCAGGACCTCGGCGATGTCCCGGCCGCCGAGCGTGTGCTCCAGCACGGCGCTCTGGAAACGCCGTCCGCCGCACTCCTCGCAGGTGGACTCGACGGTCGCCATGACGCCGAGGTCCGTGTACACGACTCCGGCGCCCTTGCATGCGGGACAGGCGCCCTCGGAGTTGGAGCTGAACAGCGCGGGCTTCACGCCGTTGGCCTTCGCGAAGGCCTTGCGGATCGGGTCGAGCAGGCCGGTGTAGGTGGCCGGGTTGCTCCGGCGTGACCCGCGGATCGCGCCCTGGTCGATCAGCACCACGCCCTCGCGGCCGGCGACCGACCCGTGGACCAGCGAGCTCTTGCCCGAGCCGGCGACACCCGTGAGCACGCAGAGCGTTCCGAGGGGGATGTCGACGTCGACGTCCTGCAGGTTGTTGGTATCGGCACCGCGGATCTCGAGGGTGCCGGTGGGCGTGCGCACCGTCTCCTTGAGGGACGCGCGGTCGTCGAGGTGCCTGCCGGTGAGCGTGCCGCTGGCCCGCAGCTCCTCGACCGTGCCCTCGAACACGACCGTCCCGCCGTGGCTGCCGGCTCCGGGACCGAGGTCGACGACGTGGTCCGCGATCGCGATGGTCTCCGGCTTGTGCTCCACGACGAGCACGGTGTTGCCCTTGTCCCGCAGCTGCAGGAGCAGCCCGTTCATCCGTTCGATGTCGTGAGGGTGCAGCCCGATGGTGGGTTCGTCGAAGACGTAGCTGACGTCGGTGAGCGACGATCCCAGGTGGCGGATCATCCGGGTGCGCTGGGCTTCTCCCCCGGACAGCGTGCCGGTCGGGCGGTCGAGCGAGAGATACCCCAGCCCGATCTGCGAGAACGCGTCGAACAGGTGCTGCAGGCCGGTCAGGAGCGGGGCGACCGACGGCTCGTCGAGCCCGCGGACCCAACCGGCGAGGTCGCTGATCTGCATCGCGCAGACGTCGGCGATGTTCTTCCCGCCGATCCTCGACGACCGGGCCTGGGCGCTCAGGCGGGTGCCGCCGCACTCGGGGCAGGTCGTGAACGTCACCGCCCGTTCCACGAAGGCGCGCACGTGCGGCTGCAGGGCGTCGACGTCCTTGGACAGCATCGACTTCTGGATCCTGGGGATCAGCCCCTCGTAGGTCACGTTGATGCCGTCGACCTTGATCTTGGTCGGCTCCTTGTACAGCAGGTCGTGGAGCTCCCGCTCCGAGAAGGCTCGGATCGGCTTGCCGGGGTCGAAGAAGCCGCAGCCGCGGAAGATGCGCCCGTACCAGCCGTCCATGCTGTAGCCGGGGATCGTGAGCGCGCCGTCGTCGAGCGACAGGGCGTCGTCGTAGAGCGCGGACCGGTCGACGTCGTTGACCGAGCCCATGCCCTCGCAGCGGGGGCACATGCCCCCCAGGACGGTGAACGTCGTCTTCTCCGCCCGCGTCCGGCCGGGACCGCGATCCACGGTGATCGCACCGCTGGCCTGCACCGACGGCACGTTGAAGGAATAGGCGTTGGGCGAGCCGATGTGCGGCTCCCCGAGCCTGCTGAAGAGGATGCGCAGCATCGCGTTGGCGTCGGTGGCGGTGCCGACCGTGGAGCGGGGATTGGCGCCCATCCGCTCCTGGTCGACGATGATGGCCGTCGTCAGACCCTCCAGCCGGTCGACCTCGGGCCGGCCCAGCGTGGGCATGAAGCCCTGCACGAAGGCGCTGTAGGTCTCGTTGATCAGCCGCTGCGACTCCGCGGCGATGGTGCCGAACACCAGGGAGCTCTTGCCCGAGCCCGAGACTCCCGTGAACACGGTCAGCCGGCGCTTCGGGATCTCGATGCTGACGTCCCGGAGGTTGTTCTCGCGAGCACCCCGCACGCGGATCAGGTCGTGGTGGTCGGCGACGTGCGGCGCGCCCGTCCGCGGTGCCGTGCTGGGCGGTGTGCTCATGGTGTGGTCCCCTCCTGGGCGGTCCCGCCGGTGTCGTCCTCGGCGACGACGCGCTCCGGTCCGGTTCGCTCCGAGCCTATGCCCGGCGGCCCCGGCCGGACAGGCGCGGGCCGCCGGCCACTCGCCGTGGGCACGCCGGATCCGGTGGCCGGTGGGCGACGACGGAGGTGGCCGGTGGGCGGCCGCGCCGCGGGGCGGGTGCGGTGGTGCGGCTCCCCCGTCGATGACGGACGTGTGACGCGGCATCTGTCCGCACATCTGTGGACCGTTGCCGCGGATGGCGGGATCCCGCGGCCCGGTGCGCTCCCGTCCGGATACGCTCCCTGTGACCGCACGGTGTGTGCACTGGCAAACGCCGGTGCCGAGGGGGAGGAACGATGTGGGACGACGGGGCGACATGAGCACGACGGACATCCGCGGACAGAGGCTGGTGACGTCCCTGCTGGGCCTGTCCGTGCTGGTGCTGGCGGGCTGCGGCCAGGACGAGGGCTCGGCGGAGGCGCTGCCGCCGAGCGCCTCCGGCTCGGTGGCCCTCTCCCCCTCGCACGGCGGGCTCACGGGCGGCAACCTGGTCCTGGCCGACACCGGAGAGGACACCGACGGTCCGATCACCGCCCGTTTCGGTGAGACCGAGGTCGAGTGCCCGTTCGACGAGCGGTCCGCCCGCCACGCCTGCACGGCCCCGGCGGGAGGCACGCCCGGCACGGTGGAGGTCTCCTTCGCCGCCGGCGGGAACGCCGTCGGGGAGAAGACGGCCTACACCTACACGACGCGGGGCACGCAGGACATCCCCGTGCTGACGGTGGACACGGAGACCGTGCGGCGCAACGCCGAGGAGATCCGGGCCGACTTCCCGCAGGACGTCCAGCTGGGGGCCGTGCTCAAGAACGGCGAGCCCGTGGACGTGTTCGGGAAGGTCATCGAGGACGCGGCCGACGTCGACTACCTTTTCGTGCCGAAGCTCGACGACGCCATCGCGCTGCGCGAGGCCGGCGTGGAGGCGAGGATCGCCGTGCTGTACGCCGCCCAGGTCGAGGACATCCCGCTGCTGGTGCACTACGACGTGGAGGTGCCCGCCATCGACCCCGCGTGGGTCGACGCGGCGGAGCAGGTGCTGGCCACCACGGGCGGGACGCTGAAGGTGCACCTGTGGGTGGACACCGGCATGGGGCGGGAGGGCGTGGTGCCCGAGGAGGCACTCCCCCTCGCCCGGGCCGTCGAGGACGCCTCGCACCTGGAGCTCGTGGGGATCGCCACGCACTTCTCCACGATCACCGCCGAGGACGCGGAGGCCATCGAGCGCAACGACACGGCCAACACGACCGTCGCCCAGAAGAACCGCTTCGACGGCGCGGTGGCCGCGATCCGCGACGCCGGGCTCGGCCAGGACGCGCTGATCCACGCCGGGGCGAGCGACGTCCTCGACAACGGCATCGAGGCCCTGTACTACGACCTGCTGCGGGTGGGCGGGATGTTCTTCAGCAGCAGCCCCCCGGAGAACAGCGTCTACTCCTGGACGACGGAGCTGAGCCAGGTCAAGACGCTCCCGGAGGGCTGGTGCATCGACTACGGGTGCACCGACCCGACCACGTCGCCGAAGAAGGTGGGGCTGATCCACCACATCCCGTCCCGGGAGAACGAGCTGGACTACACGGTGGGCGGCAAGCCGGTCCCGGTGCTGCTCGACCACGGCACGGTCGTGACCCTGGACCTCTCGGGCGTCCCGGACGCCGCGGCGGGCGACGAGGTGGTCATCGACTTCAGCGCCGAGGCCTTCCACATGCTCGACGCCACCGCGCCGCTGCCGGTGACCACCACCGGCGGGTGAGCCGGGGCGTCAGCGCTCCGTGGGTCCGCCGGCCGCGCCGAGGCGCAGGTCGTGTCCCGGGCCGGGACCGGGGTCCTCGTCCAGGTCGTGGTCCAGGTCGTGGTCCAGCACGTGGTCGGCGTGGAAGCTGCGGGCCAGCTCGCGGTTGCGGGCGGCCCGCCGCGCGGAGGTGCCCGGCCGCACGGTGACGTCGACGTACACCACGGGCCGGCCGGAGGCGGCCTCGAGCCGGGCGCGCAGCCGCTCGGCCCGGTCGTCCCCGGGCTCGCACTGCCCGGTGCCGAGCAGGACCAGCGCCCGCTCGAAGTCGGGCTCGGCGGCCAGCCAGCGGGTCATCATGGCGGGCAGCCGGGACTGCAGGGCGGAGAGGCCGACGACGGCGGTCGCCGTGCCGGCCAGCCACGCGCCCGCGGCCGAGACCGCAACCGAGGTGACGAGCTTCATGGTTCTCCTCCTTCCTGCTGAGACGGTCCGCCTGACGCGGTTCGTCCGACGGCGCTGCCCGACGGGGTCCGGGCGGACCCGCGGGGGCGCGGGTGCCCCGGCGGAACTCACGGGTGGTGCCACGGATCCTGCTCGGGACCGCGGCACCACCGTTGTCGGGTGAACAGCGGGGAAAGCGCAGGTATTCCGTGCGGCACCGCCCGCGGTCCTCGGGCGGCACGCCGCTCCGGGACGGCGTCGGAGGGCTGGGGCACAATGGAGACCAGGGCGCACGCCCTGGCGAAGGCGCAGGAGAGGTCGGGACCGATCATGTGGGAATGGCTCGTCGAGAACGCGTGGCTGTTCTGGTTGCTGGCGATGATCGTGCTGGCCGCGATCGAGATGCTGACCCTCGACTTCGTGTTCCTCATGATGTCCGCGGCGTCGCTGCTGGCCTTCGGCCTGAGCTGGGTCACGGACAACTTCGTGATCCAGGTGGTGGCCTTCGCCCTCGCCGCGGTGCTGCTCATCTTCCTCGTCCGGCCCGTCGCCCTGCGCCGGATCAACCGGTCCACCCCCGGGACCGTGTCCAACGCGGCCCGGCTCATCGGCCTGCCCTGCCAGGTCCTCGACCCGGTCACCGCCCGCAGCGGGCTGGTGCGGCTGGAGGGCGACACCTGGAGCGCCCGCTCGGTCACCGGTGAGCAGCTGCCGGTGGGCACCGACGTCTACGTCCACGAGATCGAGGGCGCCACCGTCCTGGTGGCGCCCCACCCCGCCCCGACCGCCGACGGCCGGCCCGAGCCCCGCCCGTCCTTCTGAACCCCCGCTCCGGAGGCGCCGCGCCGCCGGATCCGGCGTCACCGACGTCGCGCAGCACCCACCGAGAGAGGCACCCGTGGACCTAGCCGTCATCATCCTGCTCGCTGTCCTGATCATCCTGGTCGTCATCATCCTGTTCCGCTCCGTGCGGATCATCCCGCAGGCGCGGGCCGGCATCGTGGAGCGCCTCGGCAAGTACCGCACGACCCTGACCCCGGGGCTGCACTTCCTCATCCCGTTCATCGACCGGCTGCTCCCGCTGATCGACCTGCGCGAGCAGGTGCAGTCCTTTCCGGCGCAGTCCGTGATCACCGAGGACAACCTGGTCGTCGGCATCGACACCGTCGTCTACTTCCAGGTCACCGACCCGCGTGCGGCGACCTACGAGATCGTCGACTACATCCAGGCCGCGGACCAGCTGACCTCCGCCACGCTGCGCAACGTCGTGGGCGGGCTCAACCTCGAGGAGGCGCTCACCTCCCGGGACAAGATCAACGCTGAGCTGCGTGGCGTCCTGGACTCCACGACCGGTCGCTGGGGCATCCGGGTCTCCCGGGTGGACATCAAGGAGATCACTCCCCCGCCCTCCATCCAGGACTCCATGGAGAAGCAGATGCGCGCCGAGCGGGAGCGCCGGGCCGTGATCCTGACGGCCGAGGGCGACAAGCAGTCCCGGATCCTCATGGCCGAGGGCCAGCGGCAGTCCGCGATCCTCTCCGCCGAGGGCGAGGCGAAGGCCGCGATCCTGCGCGCCGACGGCGAGGCGCAGGCCATCCGCAAGGTCTTCGACTCGATCCACCGTGCCCGGCCCACCCAGAAGCTGCTGGCCTACCAGTACATCCAGACGCTGCCGAAGGTCGCCGAGGGCAGTGCGAACAAGGTCTGGATGATCCCCGCGGAGCTGGGCGACGCGCTGCGGGGCGTCGGGGACTTCCTCTCCCGCCCCGACGAGGACGGCGACGGCCCCGGTCCCGGCCGCGGTGCGGCCGACGAGGAGGGCGTGGTGCCGGAGGAGGCCGCCGGACCGGAGTCGGAGCCGCTCGTCACCCCGGAGGAGGTCCGGGTCACCGACGAGGACCTCTCCCTGAACCTGGAGCGCACCACGGTGGACCCGGACGAGTTCACGATCCCCCGCCCCTCGAGCATCGACCCGGACGCGCCCGTGCGCCTCGAGGACCCGATGCCGCCCCAGGACGGCCCGGCCGGCCGCTGAGGCAGGGTCCGCCGAGGCAGGGTCCGCTGAGGCAGGGTCCGCCGAGGCAGGGGCCGCCCGGGAATCCGGGCCGGCTCCGGGGAACATCCCGGGGGCCGTCGACGTTGCACCCAGAGGATCCCGGGTCCCTGCAGACCCGTCGTCAGCCCGAGTGTGCGCCACGGCCGTGGCCACCGTCAGTTATGGAGGAACCACCACTATGAGCGACCGCAGTCTCAGGGGAATGCGTCTGGGCTCCCAGTCGATGGAGACGGAGGCCGGTGTCGAGCCGGCTCCGCGCCAGCGCGTGGAGTACCGCACCGCGGACGGCGAGTCGGTGACGGTCACCTTCGCCGCGGAGGCCGAGATCCCCCCGGTCTGGGTGTCGAAGACCGGCAAGGAAGCGATCATCGTCAACGGCGAGAAGCCGGAGAACCCCAACGAGAAGCACCAGCGCACGCACTGGGACATGCTCCTGGAGCGGCGCAGCGTGGACGAGCTGGAGGAGATCCTCGCCCAGCGGATCGAGTTCTACCGGGCCAAGCACGCGATCTGAGCCCGCAGCCCCAGAACGCGCGGAGGGCCCCACCCGATCGGGTGGGCCCTCCGCGCGTTCTCGGTGCGGGGTCGCGGTGCCGCTCAGCGGCCGGTGCGCGTGAGCTTGGACGCCAGGGTTCTCGCGCGGGCGGTCAGCCCCCACTGGGCCACCCGGACGACGGCCTCGCGCGTGACGTCCGGGCTCATCTTCGACTCGCCCTCGGCGCGCTCCACGAAGGTGATCGGGACCTCCACGACCTGCAGCCCGGCGCGCTCCGTCCGCCAGCCGAGGTCGATCTGGAAGCAGTAGCCCTTCGAGTCGACCGTCTCCAGGCCGATCCGCTCGAGGGTTCCGCGGCGGAAGGCACGGTAGCCGGCGGTGATGTCGTGGATCCGGGAGCCCAGCAGGGTGCGGGCGTAGAGGTTGCCGCCGCGGGAGAGCAGCTGGCGCTGCACCGGCCAGTTCACGGTGCGCCCGCCGGGGACGTAGCGGGAGCCGATGGCGAGGTCGGCGCCGCGCTCCACGGCGTCCAGCAGCAGCGGGAGCTGCTCGGGCTGGTGGGAGCAGTCCGCGTCCATCTCGACCAGGACGTCGTAGTCCCGGGCCAGGCCCCAGCGGAACCCGGCGATGTAGGCGGCCCCGAGGCCCTCCTTGCTCGTGCGGTGCAGGACGTGGATGCTGCCGTCGGCGGCGGCCATCTCGTCGGCGAGACGGCCGGTGCCGTCCGGGCTGTTGTCGTCCACCACCAGCACGTCCCCGTCCGGGACGGCCTGGCGCAGCCGGTCCATGACGGTGGGCAACGACTCGCGCTCGTTGTAGGTGGGGATGACGGTCAGTACGCGCACCGGGTCGGTCCTTTCGAGGTCTCACCTGTTAAACCACAGGGCAGGCTCCCTCGCCTTCGGACCAGGCCAGCCCTGAGGGGATGCCGGCCTGTTTTCTAAGGACGAGTGAGCCCACCCGGCAGCAGTTGCCCAGCCTATCCTGCGCCGTGCGCTCGGCCAAGATCGACCGACACGGGCCAGGGCCGCGATCCGGCCCCGGCCCGGGGCTCAGAAGTCCTCGGAGCGGAACAGCTCCACGCCGTCGAGCACGGTCTGCCGGCACACGGGCAGGGACGTGCCGTCCAGGGCGGGCAGCAGCGGGGTGCGCGCTCGCGGGTCGGTGCTCCAGGAGGAGCCGGTGCCCTCGGCCTGCTGCACCATCAGCGCCTCCACGTCCCACACCGCGAAGGTCGCCGGGGTGCCGGGAGCGAGCTGGCCCTGCATCGGGTCCGGGTGCCGGGCGGCCCGCCAGGCGCCGCGGGTGGAGGCCAGGAAGGCGGCGCGGGCGGAGATCCGCTGCTCCGGGTCGTGGTGCTCGAGGCAGGCGCGGACGGTGTCCCACGGCGAGAGGGGCACCACGGGCGCGTCGCTGCCCAGGGCCACGGGCACCCCGGCGCGGTAGAAGGAGGCCAGCGGGTTCATCGCCGCGGCCCGCCCGGCGCCGAGGCGCTGCTCGTACAGTCCGCCCGGCCCGCCCCAGGCGGCGTCGAAGCCCGGTTGCACGGAGACGGTCACGGCGTGGCGGGCCAGTCGCTCGACACCCTCCGGGTCGATCATCTCGGCGTGTTCCAAGCGGTGGCCGGCCCCCTGGAGGGCGCGCTCCCCCACGAGCTGCGCGGCGCGGTCGAGCCCCTCCAGGACCGTGTCCATCCCGGCGTCCCCGATGACGTGGAAGCCGCCCTGCAGACCGGCCTCCGTGGTCGCGGCCAGGTGCGCCGCGACGGCGTCCGGGTCGAGGTAGAGGTCCCCGGTGCTGGACGGCTCGTCGGCGTAGGGCGCGCGCAGGGCGGCCGTGCGGGAGCCCAGGGCGCCGTCGACGCAGAGGTCCCCGGCCAGGCCGACCAGCGACTCGCCCCGCCGCGGCGGACGCCCGAGCAGCTCCGCCAGGGCGGCGTCGAAGCGCTCGACGACCGCGCGCGCCTGCGCGGCGGTGCGCACGAGCTCCCCCCGGTAGGGCAGCACGCGCGGGGTCGGCCCCTCGGCGCGGACCCCGTGGTTGGCGAGGGCGACCAGGTGCACGAGGTCCTCGAACGGGGCCACCTGCTCGGCGTTGGCCTCGGCGAGGGCCACGTAGCCCTGGGCCGCGGCGTGGTGCAGGCCCAGCCGGTGCAGTTCGGCCCGGCGCCCGGCGTCGAAGTCGAGGGCGGCGGCGCGCACCCGGTCGTGCGCGAGGTGCTCGACGCGGCCGTCGCCCAGCCAGCCCTCCACGGTGGCGAGGCCGAGCCGCCGGGCGAGGGACGCGGAGACGACCCCCGAGTGGACGTCGATCCGGGTGAGGTAGACCTCTCGCCCGCCCGCAGCCCGGTCCAGCTCCTGGGCCGTGGGCGCGCGCCGCTCGGGCCACACGGACTCGTCCCAGCCGGAGCCCAGCACCACGCCGTGGCCGGTGCGCGCGGCCCCGGCCACGGCGTCGAGCACCTCCTGCAGGGACCCGGCCGCGGTGAGGTCGAGGGTGGACAGGGCCAGCGCCGTCTCGGTCAGGTGCACGTGCGAGTCCACGAAGCCGGGCGCCAGCAGCCTCCCGTCGAGGTCCACCACGTCCATGGAGGAGTCCGGCAGGGACCGGGCGGCCTCCTCCGAGCCCACCCAGGCCACCCGCGGTCCGTCCACCAGGACGGCGGTGGCGAAGGGATCGGCGGGGCTGTAGACGGAGCCGTTGCGGTAGAGGACCGGACGGCGTGCGGGGGCGGTGGAACTCACGGGTCTCCTGTTCGGGACGGGCGCGGACGGGGGTCCGGGGCGGACGGGGCGGGCTCAGTCCTCGAAGGCCGAGTGGGCGACGACGCCGCGGCGCACCAGCGCGATCGCGCGCTGGCACTGGCTGCGCAGCTCGGGGCTCAGCAGGTCGATGGAGGCCAGCTGGTCGAGCATGTCGATCACCTGCTTGGCCCAGCGGACGAAGTCCCCGGCGGCGAGCTCGGTGCCGGTCAGCGCGGTGCTCAGCGTGGCCCCCCGCGCCCACAGGTGCATGGGCTCCACCAGGCCGAACTCCGGCTCGGCCGTGGGCGGGAGGTGGTGCTCCTGCTCCCGGTCCGTGAGCACCGACCAGTTGCGCACCACCGTCTGCGCCGCCCGGTCCATGGCCGCGGAGGGCAGCACGGGCTGGACGCGCTGGTCCTCGCGCTTGGCCTGGTACACCAGCAGGGTCACCAGGCCGGCCGTGGCGGCGGGGTCGAGGCCGTCGAGGAACCCGTCCCGCAGGCTCAGCGCCAGGAGCAGGTCCCGGTCCCCGTAGATCCGGCGCAGCTGCTCCCCGGCGTGCGTGGGCCGCACCTCGCCGTCGGGCAGGGTCTCCAGGTAGCCGAAGGAGTCCAGCACCTGGGAGACCCGGTCGAAGGTCCTGGCGATCGTGTTGGTGCGGCCCTCGATCTGGCGCAGCAGCCCGTCCGTGTCCCGGCGCAGCGTCCACCACCGCTCGGCCCAGCGGGCGTGGTTCTCGCGGTCGGAGCACCCGTGGCAGGGGTGGGCGCGCAGGGCCTTGCGCACGTCGACGATGCGCTGCTCGGCGGCGCTGGTGCCCCGGTCGAAGCGGACGGTGTGCCCCCGGCCGCCGCCGCGCGGGGGCCGGTGCTCGTGCAGGGCGTTGCGCACGGAGGAGGCGAGATCCCGGCGCTCCTTGGGGGTCTTGCCGGTGAAGTGCTTGGGGATCCGGATCCGGGAGACCGGCTCCAGCGGCCCGTCCAGGTCCTGCGCCCCGACCCGGCGCAGCTGGTGGTCCAGGGTCAGGATGGAGGGACGCGGGTCGTCCCGGTTCGGGTCGGTGCTCAGCACCACGGCGTAGCCGGCGTTGCGCCCGCGGGGGATCTCCACCACGTCGCCGGGCAGCAGGTCGTGCAGCGAGGCCACCGCGTCCGAGCGGCGCCGGCGGGAGTCGGAGCGCTCCGCGGCCCGCTCGAGGTCCTTGAGCTCCCGGCGCAGGGCCGCGTACTCGGTGAAGTCCCCCAGGTGGCAGGTCATCGCCTCCTCGTAGCCCCGCAGCGACTCCTCCTGGGAGCGGACCCGGCGGGCCAGGCCCACCACGGAGCGGTCGGCCTGGAACTGCGCGAAGGAGGACTCGAGGATCTTCCGGGACCGGTGGGCGCCGAACTGCGCCACGAGGTTCACGGACATGTTGTAGGTGGGCCGGAAGCTGGAGTTCAGCGGATAGGTGCGCTTCGAGGCGAGCCCCGCGACGGTGCGCGGGTCCATGCCGGGCTGCCACAGCACCACGGCGTGGCCCTCGACGTCGATCCCCCGCCGCCCCGCGCGGCCGGTCAGCTGGGTGTACTCCCCCGGGGTGATGTCCACCCTCGACTCGCCGTTGAACTTGTCGAGCTTCTCCAGCACCACGGAGCGGGCCGGCATGTTGATGCCCAGGGCCAGGGTCTCGGTGGCGAAGACCGCCTTGACGAGGCCGTCGGCGAAGAGCTGCTCCACGAGCTCCTTGAACGCCGGAAGCATCCCGGCGTGGTGGGCGGCCACGCCGCGCAGCAGGCCGTCGCGCCACTCGTAGAAGCCCAGCACGTTGAGGTCGGCGGCCTCGAGGGAGGCGGCCGTCTCGGCCACGCGCGCCCGGATGGTCTGCTGCTCCTTGTCGGTGGTCAGCCGGATGTCCGCGGCCACGCACTGCTGGACGGCGCCGTCGCAGCCGGCCCGGGAGAAGATGAAGGTGATCACCGGCAGCAGGCCCTCGGCGTCGAGCCGGCGGATCAGCTGCGGGCGGGAGACCCGCCGGGTCTCGGGTCCGGGGCGGAAGCCCTCGCCGCCGTTGCGCCGGGAGAACCGGTCGCGGGAGCGCCCACCGGGGCCCCGCCCGCCGCGGCGCCCGCCCCGGGGGTGCTCGGCGCGGGCGAGCTGGAGCAGCTCGGGGTTGACCTCGGGCTCGTCGCGGCCGGGTCCGCCGATCCGCTCGGCCGCCTCCTCCACGGTGGTGTCGTCCACGAACAGGTCCAGCAGGCGCCCGCCCACCTGCACGTGCTGCCACAGGGGCACGGGCCGGTGCTCGGAGACGACGACGTCGGTGTCCCCGCGCACCGTGTCCAGCCACGCGCCGAACTCCTCCGCGTTGGAGACGGTCGCGGACAGGGAGACGAGCTGCACGCTCTCCGGCAGGTGGATGATGACCTCCTCCCAGACGGCGCCGCGGAAGCGGTCGGCGAGGTAGTGCACCTCGTCCATGATCACGAAGCCGAGGTTGAGCAGCGTCGGGGAGTCGGCGTAGAGCATGTTCCGCAGGACCTCGGTGGTCATCACGACCACGTCGGCCTCGGAGTTCACGGACGTGTCGCCCGTGAGCAGGCCCACCCGCTCCGCGCCGAAGGCGCGGGAGAACTCGTGGAACTTCTGGTTGCTCAGGGCCTTGATCGGGGTCGTGTAGAACGCCTTCTGGCCGCGGGAGAGGGCGAGGTGGACGGCGAACTCCCCCACCACGGTCTTGCCGGCGCCGGTGGGCGCGGCCACGAGCGCCCCGCGGCCCTCCTCGAGGGACCGGCACGCGGTCACCTGGAACTCGTCCATCGCGAACTCCAGCCGCTGCTGGAACACCGACAGCTCGGTCCTCGCGTGGGCGGCCCGCTGCTTGGCGGCCAGGTATCGGTCGGCGTAGGAGGACATGTGCCCACCCTACTGCGCATCGCCGACGCGGACGGGTCCGCGCAGGCCCGTTCGCGACGGGCCGATCCCGGTCAGGCGCCGGTGCCCTCCTCGGGGTCCCGGCCGAGCCGTTCCAGCGCGTCGGCCGAGGTGGCGGCGTCGGCCGACGCACCCGTGGCGGCGGCCCGCCGCTCCTCCCGGCGGGCGCGCCGCCGGTCCAGGAGCAGGCACAGCCCGACCGCCACGAAGAACAGGGTCAGCAGCGGCACCGCGAGGTAGAACATGGTCATCGGGTCCGGGCCGGGGGCCGCCATCGCCGAGACGACCATCACGAGCACCACCACGATCCGCCAGCTCTTGAGCACCGTCCGGCCCGAGAGCACCCCCAGCATGTTCAGCCCCACCAGGAACACCGGCAGCACGAACGCGATCCCGAAGGTGAGGATGAGCTGGAGGAAGAACCGCAGGTACACGTCGGCGGAGATGAAGTTCGTGCCGCCGGCCGGCGTGAACGCGGTCAGCGCGTAGACGGCCGTGGGCAGGGTCAGCACGGCCACCGCGATGCCGCCGAGGAACAGCGGGACCGCCGCGGCCAGGAAGCCGACCGCGTAGCGCCGCTCCGTGCGGTGCAGGGCGGGGGTCACGAAGGCCCAGAGCTGGTACAGCCACACGGGGCTGGCCAGCACCAGGCCCAGGACCAGGGAGACCTCCACCATGATGTTGAAGGAGGAGCCCACCGCGGAGTAGTTGATGGACGCCTGGTTGCCCTCGGCCTCGGCCAGCCGCGCCAGGGGCTCGGTGATGTAGCCCATGAAAAGCTGGTAGAGGAAGAAGCCGCCCACCATGCCGAGGACCGTGGCCACGGCCGCCTTGATCAGCCGGTTGCGCAGCTCCCGCAGGTGCTCGGCCAGGGCCATCTGCGCCTGCGGGTTGGCCTTGCGCGAGGACCGGCGCTGCTTGGGGCCGCGGGATGACTGCGCGGACATGGGGACCTCCGGACGTGGGGGGTCGGACGGGGGGGAACGGGACGGTGAACCGGGCGAGCGGCCCTCCGCTCCCGCGCGGGGGCGGGGCGGCGGACCGCTCGGGTGCGGGGCGCGGGCCGTCAGGCCGTGGGGCTGCCGGGACGCTGGTCCGGGCGCGGCGGGGTCTCCGTGCCGGAGGCGCCGGTCGTGCCGGGGCGCGCCTCCGGGGCGGCGTCCCGGCCGTCCTGCACGGGGCGGCCGTCGATCACGACGTCCGAGCCGTCCGGCTGGTCGTCCTTCTTCATCTCCTTGACCTCGGACTTGAAGATGCGCAGCGACTGGCCGAGGCTGCGGGCCATGCCCGGGAGCTTGGGCGCGCCGAAGAGCAGCAGGATCACCAGCAGGATGATCAGGATCATGAAGGGGCTGTCGAAGAGCCTACCCATTGAACATTCCTTTCCGTTCAGCCCGGCGGATGTCGCTGATCCGCTGCGGCTGGCCCATGCGGTCCTTGCGCTCCATGCGGCGTCTCAGACGGGCGGTTTCTCGTTGGTCACGGCCGACCCGGTAGTCGGCCACGGCTTGCCCCACCGGGGTGAACAGGGCGGGGTCCGGGGCGGCCCGGACGGGACGCTGCACCCCGGCGGCGGCGTCGTCCCAGTGCTGGGCGAACTCCCCGGCCACCGTCTCGGTGTCCCGGAGCAGGGCGAGGAACGTCCTCACCAGCCGCCACAGCATCAGCCCGAGGAACGCGGCGCCGAGCAGGACGAGGACCGTCCACAGCAGGACCCAGGACCACCAGAGCATGTCCTCCAGTATAGGCGCGCCGGTCAGCGCTGTTCCGACGTCTCGTACGCGCCCAGCGCCGAGTTCACCCAGAGTTCCACCTGAGCCACCACGTCGTCGGGGCCGGCCACGGCCAGCTGCCCGCCGTAGCGGGTGACGAGCGCGCACACCGCCTCGACGGTCTGGAAGCCGATCAGCGCGGCCTCGTGGTCGGCGGCGGGACCGGTGCGGGGCCCGCCGGGCAGCCGTACCACCGCGGTACGGGTCGCGTGGTACTGGTCCGCGATCCACCGGCTGCGGCGGTCGGTGACGAGCACGACCTCCACGGTGTCCGGGGTGCCGGGGGCCGGCCGGGACGCCGCGGCGGCCTCCTGGGCGGCCGGGCGCTCCCCGGCGGGTCCGGCGTCCTCGACGGAGGAGATCCGGTCGAGCCGGAAGTTGCGCATCCCCTCGGAGGTCAGGCACCACGCGCGCACGTACCAGTGCGTGTTGGAGGAGAAGACCTGCACGGGGTCGACCACGCGCTCGGTGAGCTCGTCCCGGGAGGGGACCACGTAGCGGATCCGGATCCGGCGCCGCTCCTCCACGGCCCGGCGCACGGTGGCCATGACGTCCGCCAGCGCCGGTGCGGGGGTGTCCGTGATGGGGCGGGCGCCCACCGCGTTGGCCAGGACCCCGGCGTCCCCGGCCGCGCCGGCGACCTTGGCGATCGCCGAGGCCACGGCCTCGGAGTCCCCGCCGGGCACGGTGCGCAGGGTCTGCAGGCCCACGAGCAGCGCGGAGGCCTCCGGCTGGGTGAGCCGCACGGGGTCGGAGAGCTCGTCCGCGTTGGAGAGGTAGACGTGGCCGTCGTCCCAGGACGCGTCGATCAGCTGGTCGGGCATGTGCCCGGGCTTGCCGCACACGAACAGCGTGTTGAGGTCGGCGATCAGCTCCTGGTCGGTGATCCCGAAGCGGCGGGCGGTCTCCTCCAGCTCGGCGCCCTGGTGGGCGTAGACCCACCGGACGATCTCGAGCAGCCGGGAGAGGTGGTCGGCCGTGGAGAGCTTGTTGCGGGTGCCCTTGCGGGACTTCACGGTCCAGTCGACGGGCACGCCGCGGAACGCGGCCACGGCCGCGGCGGCGCTGCCGAGCCGGCGCACCACGGCGGCCCGGACCTCGGCCTGCATGGTGGGCGCCGTCCCGTCCCCGCCCTCGGGCACGACGACGCCGGGGCCGGCCGCGGCGATCTCCTCGGCGAGGATCTCGGTCTCCGCGAATGGGATGTGCAGCCGGTCCCAGGCCCCGGCGACCGCGGCGGGCTGCTGCCGGGAGGCCATCCGGCGCAGCATCAGGGCGTGGCCGGGGCGGGCGAGGACCTCCACGGTGCGCGCCGGGGCGTGGGAGACCATGTGGGACAGCGCCTCGTTCATGGAGAAGCCCTCGGGCGGGTCGAACTCCTTGCGGGTCACCGTGACGTCGGACATGATTCGGGAGAGCCGGAACGTGCGGGAGTCCTTGCGGTCCAGGTCCCAGCCGACCACGTACCAGTTGCCGTAGCGGGAGCCGATCCCCCACGGGCGCAGCCGGCGGGTGGTGAGCTGGTCGGTGCTGCGGGCCAGGTAGTCGAAGCGCACCTCACGGTGGCGCACGACCGCCGAGAGCAGCGGCTCGAAGGACGGCTCGTGGGCGGTGAGGGTGGGCTGGAGCAGCGGCGGGGCGTCCTCGTCGGGCAGTCCCCCGATGGCCGGCTCCAGCTTGCGCAGGGCGCGGCGGGCCAGCTCGCCCAGTGAGGCGTCCGTCCACGCGTTGGCGGCCAGGGCGAGCACCGCCGACTCCTCCGCGGTGAACTGCAGCGGCGGCAGGGTGAAGGACCCGCGCGGGATCCGGTACCGGTGCCCGTGCGTGTCGTCCGGGAAGAGGGGGTCCTCGGAGACCTCCTCGATGGGGTAGCCGAGATCGCGCAGCTCCGCCTTGTCGCGCTCGAACATCCGCTCGAAGGCCTCGTCCGAGGCGGACTCCGCGTACGACGGAACGGCCTCCCGCAGCTCGGCGCGGGTGTAGCCGCGCTCGCGGGAGACCAGGGCGATGAGCAGGTTGAGAAGCCGCTCCGTCGATCGGGCTGCCATCCGCTGGGTCCTCAGCGCACGTCCAGGAGGTCCACCACGAAGATGAGGGCCTCGTCGGGGCCGATCACTCCACCCGCGCCCCGGGAGCCGTAGGCCATGGCGGAGGGGATCTCCAGGCGGCGGCGGCCGCCGACCTTCATGCCCAGCAGGCCCTGGTCCCAGCCCTCGATGACCTGGCCGATGCCCACGGTGAAGTCCAGCGGCTGGCCGCGGTTCCAGGAGGCGTCGAACTCCTCGCCGGCGGAGAAGGTCACGCCGACGTAGTGGCAGGAGATCTGCTTGCCGGCGGTGGCCTCGGCGCCGGTGCCCTCGACGAGGTCGGTGACGACGAGCTCGGTCGGGGCCTCCCCCTCGGGGAAGTCGATCTCGGGCTTGGTGCGGTCGAGCTTGCGCTCTCCGAAGGACATGGGTGCTCCTGGTTCGTCGGGTCGTCGGCGGACGTGGCCGCCGGGGACGGTGGGGCCGCGGGCCCCGGTGGGGGCCGCGCCCCCACCGGGCCACCATAGCCGACCGGGACTACTCCTCGGTCGCCGAGGGCGACGCGCTGGGGGATGCGCTGGGCGACGCGGAGGGCTGGGCCGGGGCCTCGGGAGTCTCGACGGCGGCCAGGATGTCGACCACGAACAGCAGGTCGCCCGCGGGGTACTGGGAGTCCTCGCCGAGGTCCTTCTCCGTGCCGTAGGCCTGGTCGACCGGCACGGACAGGATCACGCGGGAGCCGGCCTTCTTGCCCGCCAGGCCCTCCTGCCAGCCCTCGATGACGTTGTCGAGGGGGAAGGAGGCGGGGGCGCCCTTCTCGTAGGAGGAGTCGAAGGTCTCGCCGTCGGACCACTTCACGCCCACGTAGTTCGCGATGACGGTGTCGCCCTCGGCGACCTCCTCGCCGTCGCCCTCGATGAGGTACTCGGAGACGAGCTTCCCGGGGGCCTTCCCCTCGGGCTCGGCCACGGTGGGCACGCCCTCGTCGTTCTCGGTGACCTCGGGCAGCCCCTTCGGGCTGTCCTGCGGCTCGCCCTCGATCTCGGTGGGGATCTTGCGCACGACCTCGTAGACCTCCACGGAGGTCGACTCGTCGCCGGCGGCGCCGGAGGTCTCCGGGGAGGAGTAGGCGATGATCGCGCCCTCCTTGGCACCCACGAGGGCGTCGTACATCTCCGGGATGGACTCCTGCAGCCCCTGCTCCAGGGTGAGGACCTGGCCGGCGCCCTGGGAGTAGGTCTCGCCGATCGAGGTGCCGTCCGAGCCCTTGAACAGCGCCGCCTGCAGCAGGATGGTGTCGCCCTCGGCGATCTCCGCGCCCTCGCCCTCGCGCAGCTCCTTGGCCCCGGCCTCCTCGGCGTTGAGCGGTGTCTCGAACGTCACCGAGGGGGCGGTGCCCGAGGCCGGGTCGTTGCTGAGCTCGACGGAGTCGACGCCGGCCCCCGAGCAGCCCGCGAGGGCGAGCATCAGGGACAGGGCGGCAACGGAGGTGGTCAGGGTCTTTCGCACAGGTGTCTTCCTCGGGGGTCGGGCCGGGTGGGGTCGGCGGAGTCGGGCGGCAGGGCCGGGCCGCGCCCAGCCTAGTGCAGGGCGCTGGATGTTGACTGGACAGCGCGGCCCGGCCGCCGGTCGCGGCCGCGTCAGATGACGGGGGCGTCCCCGTGGGCGGGGCCGTCCCCGGCGGGGGCCGCGGCGCGCAGGCCGGCCACCAGGCGTCGGCCTCGGGGTACTCGGTGGCGAAGGGGTCCTTGCACAGCACGGTGCGCTGGGTGCGGTCGTTGACCTTCAGGTGCACCCAGTCGACCGTGTAGTGGTGCCCGGAGGCGACCACCGCGTCGATGAACCGGCCGCGGACGGCGGCCCGGGTGGCGGGCGGGGTGCGCGCGGCCTCCTCGACCCGCTCGTCGGGGACGAAGGTCGCTGCCTGTCCGCGCCGCTGCAGCAGGTTGAACAGCCCCCGCTCCGGGGCGGTGTCGTGGTAGGCGAGGTCCAGCTGGGCCAGGCGCGGGGCGGAGAGGTCGAGGCCGTCCCGGGCGGCGTAGCCGTCGAGCAGCTTCTTCTTGATGGCCCAGTCGATCTCGGTGTCGATCGCCGAGGCGTCCTGCCGGGCCACGGCGTCCAGGGTGCGCTCCCACAGCTCCAGCACCCACGGCACCCGGTCGTGGTGGGCGCCCTCCCGCTCGACGAAGGCCCGGACGGCCTCCAGGTGCTCCCGCTGCAGGTCCAGGGCGGAGCGCCGGGCGCCGTCGGCGAGCAGGACCGGGTGGGTGCCGGTGAGGTCGTGGGAGACCTCCCGCAGGGACCGCACCGGGTCGGCCATGGTCCGGTCCGGCAGGATCTGCCCCGCCTCGATCATCCGCAGCATCAGGTCGGTGGTCCCCGCCCGCAGGGCCGTGGTGGTCTGGGACATGGTGGAGTCCCCCACGATCACGTGCAGCCGGCGGTAGTGCTCGGCGTCGGCGTGCGGCTCGTCCCGGGTGTTGATCAGCGGCCGGGAGCGGGTCGTGGCCGAGGAGGAGCCCTCCCAGATGTGGTCCGCGCGCTGGGAGAAGGAGTAGCTGGGAGCCCCGGAGCCCACCGGCACGGCCCCGAAGTCCTCCGGGCCGGCGGGGTGGACCTTGCCGGCGCCCACGAGCAGCTGGCGGGTGACCAGGAACGGGATGAGGATCTGCACCAGCCGGGCGAACTCGGTGCGCCGGGCGATGAGGTAGTTCTCGTGGGAGCCGAAGGAGTTGCCGCGGGAGTCGACGTTGTTCTTGAACAGGTAGATCTGCCCGGGCACCCCGTCCGCCGCCAGGGCGTCCTGGGCCTGCCGCCGCAGGTCGTCGACCAGCAGCTCACCGGCCTTGTCCTGGGCCACGAGGTCCTCGAGGCTCGCGCACTCGGCAGTCGCGTACTCGGGGTGGGAGCCGACGTCCAGGTAGAGCCGGCCCCCGTTGGGCAGGAACACGTTCGAGGACCGGCCCCAGGCCACCACGGGGCGGAAAAGCGTGCGGGCGGCCTCCTCGGGGCTGAGCTGCCGCGCCCCGGGGGCGCTGTGGGCGATGCCGAACTCGGTCTCGATGCCGTAGATCCTGCGGTCCATGGGGGCTACTGGCCGCCCTTCTGGACGAAGCCCTTCACGAACTCCTCGGCGTTGGACTCGAGCACGCCGTCGATCTCGGCCAGCAGGTCGTCGGCGCTGCCGGTGCTGGTCCGGGCCTGGGCGGCGGGCTGGGTGGGGGCGGGGGCGCCGGGCTCGGGGAGCTCGGTCTCCTCGCGGCGCTGGGCGCCGGAGCCGAAGATGCGTTCCTGGGCCATGAGGGGTCCTCCTGGAGTGGTGGGTGGGTGTGCTCAGCCGAGGGAGCCGGTGTGCACGAGGGCGGGGCGGGCGCCGGCGAGGGCGCGGACGAGGTGCTCGGCGTCGGGGGCGGACCCCACGAGGGGGCCGACGTCCTCACGGGTGAGGTCCAGCGGCTCGGGCATCGCGATCCGCGCGCCGCGGCGGACTCCCGGCAGCGCGAGGGAGACCGAGTCCCAGTTGGCGGTGAGCACGTCGTCGGGGAACCGGGAGACCAGGTGGCCCCGGAACCAGGCGCGGGTGTCGGCGGGCGGCGCGCCGGCCGCCCGCTCGATCTCCTCGGCGCCGAAGAGCGTGCGCATCCGCCCGCCCGCGACCAGCCGGTGGTAGAGCCCCTTCTCGGGGCGCACGTCGGCGTACTGCAGGTCGACCAGCGTCAGGCGGGGGTCGTCCCAGGCGAGCCCGTCGCGCTCGCGGTAGCCCCGCAGCAGCGCGTACTTGGCGACCCAGTCCAGCCGGTCGGCCAGGGACAGCGGGTCGGTCTCGAGGGCGTCGAGGACCTCCTCCCACAGCTCGAGGACCTCCCGAGTCTGCGGGTCGGGTCCCCCGCCGGCCGCCTCGTGGGCGCGGGCGGCCTCGAGGTAGAGCCGCTGCAGCTGGACCCCGGTGAGCTCCCGGCCGTCCCGGAGCGCAATGGTGGCGCGCAGCGACGGGTCGTGGCTGATCGCCTGCAGGGCGGCCACGGGGTCGGCGAGGCCGATGTCCGGGGCGGCGCCGGCCTCGACCAGGCCCAGGACCAGGGAGGTGGTGCCGAACTTGAGCAGTCCGGCGGTGTGGGACAGGTTGGCGTCGCCGATGATGACGTGCAGGCGGCGGTGCCGGCCGCGCTCGGCGTGGGGCTCGTCCCGGGTGTTGACGATGGGCCGGTGGACGGTGGTCTCCAGCCCGATCTCGCGCTCGAAGAAGTCGGCGCGCTGGCTCAGCTGGAAGCCCGGGCGCCGGCGCGCGGGCCCAGACCGACGCGGCCGGCGCCGCACATCACCTGGCGGGAGGCGAAGAAGGGCAGCAGGGCCGCGGCGAGCCGGTCGAAGGGCACGGTGCGGGGCACCAGGTAGTTCTCGTGGGCGCCGTAGGAGACGGATTTGTTGTCGGTGTTGTTCTTGTAGAGGTTCACGACGTCGAGGCCGGTGCTCGCGGCGCTGGCGGCCACGGCCCGCACGGCGTCGAGGGCCACGCGGTCCCCGGCCGCGTCCCAGAGGACGGCGTCCCGGGGGGTGGTGACCTCCGGGGAGGAGTACTCGGGGTGGGAGTGGTCCACGTAGAGGCGGGCGCCGTTGGGCAGGACGGTGTTCATCACGACCTGGGCCCAGTCCATGGACTCCGCCCAGGGCCCGGACTCGCGCAGCGCCTCGGCGGCGACCTCCTCCGCGGTGAGCACGGGGGCGACGTCGGTGAGCTGGGAGGGGTCGGCCTGCTCGCGCGGGACGGTGAAGCCGCGGGCGTCCTCCAAAGGGGTTTCGCCGTGGTAGTCCCAGTCGGCGGTGGTGCGGGACGCGCCGAGACGGCGGCGCACCAGGGCGGCGTAGGTGGTGACCACCTGGGTGGAGAGCACGGTGGCGTTGGCGTGCGGGTTGCCGGTGGCCAGCACACCGTACTCGGTCTCGGCGCCCATGACACGGCGGACGGTCATGCGCCGGCCTCCCCCGGTGCGTCCCCCGGTGCTTCCCCTGCTGGCGCCGGCGGCGTGGCCGGCCCGGCGGGGTGGGGGTCGCGGTGCAGGACCACGCGCAGGTCCGTGATGGTGTCGCCGCGGCGCCCGGAGATCCGGGCCCAGTCCTCCGGGTTGGAGGTGTTGGGCAGGTCCTGCTGCTCGTGGAACTCCTCGTCCACCGCGCGGACCAGGTGGGCGCGGCCCAGGCCCCGCTCCCCGGTGGTGAGCAGGTCCTTGATGGCCTGCTTCTTGGCCCGGTCCACCACGTTGCGGATCACGGCCCCGGAGGTGAAGTCGCTGAAGTAGAGGGTCTCCTCGGTGCCGTCGCGGTAGCTCAGGTGCAGGAACCGCGTGGCGGGGCTCTTCTCGTACATCCGGGCCACCGCGGCGTCCACGAGGGTCTCGACGGCGCCCGCGCGGGAGCCGGCGGCGTCGACCTCGGCCCGGCGCAGGGGCAGGTCCTCGGTGACGTAGAGGCGCAGGATCTCGGCGGCGCCCTGGGCGTCGGGGCGGTCGATGCGGATCTTGACGTCGAGCCGGCCCGGGCGCAGCACGGCGGGGTCGATCATGTCCTCGCGGTTGGTGGCGCCGATGACGATGACGTTGTCGAGCCGCTCCACGCCGTCGATCTCGGTCAGCAGCTGCGGGACGATGGTGGTCTCCACGTCCGAGGACAGCCCGGAGCCGCGGGTGCGGAACAGGGAGTCCATCTCGTCGAAGAACACGACCACGGGCACGCCCCGGACGGCCTGCTCCCGGGCGCGCAGGAAGATGGAGCGGATCTGGCGCTCGGTCTCCCCCACGTACTTGTCCAGCAGCTCCGGGCCCTTGATGTTCAGGAAGTAGCCCAGGGCCTTCTCGCGGCCGGCGCGGTCGGCGGCGCGCTCGGCGAGGGAGCGGGCGACGGCCTTGGCGATGAGGGTCTTGCCGTTGCCGGGGGGCCCGTAGAGCAGGATGCCCTTGGGCGGGGTGAGGCCGTGCTCGCGGTAGAGCTCGGGGTGGACGAAGGGCAGCTCCACGGCGTCGCGGATCTGCTCGATCTGGGGGCCGAGGCCGCCGATGTCGTCGTAGGAGACGGCGGGGACCTCCTCGAGGACGAGCTGCTCGACGTCGGTCCGCTCGATCGGCTCGAGGGCGAAGCCGGTCCGGTGGTCGATGGACACGGCGTCGCCGATCTCCGGGCGCCGGCGGCGCAGCAGCCCGGAGAGCAGCAGCACCCGCTCCTCGTCGGAGCGGCCCACCGTGAGCACGCGGTCGTGGTCGACGATCTCCTTGACCGTGGCGACCTCCCCGGTCTGCTCGTAGTCCAGGACGGCGCCGACGGTGTAGTTCTGGTCGAGCAGCACCTGGCGCCCGGGCTCGCACGCGGCGAAGCTCACCAGGGGGCTCAGCGCCACCCGCATCCGCCGGCCGGCGACGAGGACGTCCAGGGTGCGCTCGGTCACGGCCGGCCCGCTGCCGGTCTGCTCGCCCACGGGGGCGTGTCCCGGGTTGACCTGCACGACCGTGCCCTGGCTCAGGGGCGGGACGAGGTCGTTCTCCAGGGCGCGCTTGAGCTGGGCGATCTCGGTGCGGGTGGCGTCGAGCAGGCGCACCAGCTTCTGGTTCTGGGTCCCGGCGGCGGCGAGCTGCTTGTCGAGGGCGCGCTTCTGGTCCCGGAGGATGTTGACCTGCCGCTGGGCGGTGGTCAGGGCCCGGCGGGTCTGCTCCGCGTCGGCCGGGACGGCCTGCTGCTGAGGGGGCTCGTTCACGGGCGGTCCTCCTGCTCCTCCCCGGGGACCGGAGCGGCCGGCGCCGCGCTGCCGCCGTCCGGGGTGCCGGGGTCCGGGGTGCCGGCGCTCGCGGGTTCCGTGGCCCGGGCGGCGCGCTCGGCCAGGCCGAGGGCCTCCCGGCCGGCCCGGCGCAGCTTCTTGTCGGTGACGTCGCGCTCGCCCAGGGCCACGGGGGTCCAGGCGTCGAGGTCCTCCTGGCTGTACTCGGACTTCGAGGCCCGGCGCTTGGGCGCCAGCCGCTCCGAGCCGTCCGCGAGGCGGCGGGCGGAGAGCAGGAAGCCGGTGTGGGCGACCATCCGGTGGTCCGGGCGCACGGCCAGGCCCTCGACGTGCCAGCCGCGCACCATGGTCTCAGAGGCGTCCGGCTCGGTGAAGCGCCCGTCCGCGCGCATCGCCTCGGCGGTCCGGGAGAGCTGGGTGACGGTGGCGACGTAGCACATGACCACCCCGCCGGGGGCCAGGGCCGTGGCCACGGCGTCGAGGCACTCCCAGGGGGCGAGCATGTCCAGGACCACGCGGTCCACGGAGCCGGGCTGCTCGTACTGGCCGAGCTCCTGGGCCAGGTCGCCGATGGTGATCCGCCAGGCGGGGTGGGGCCCGCCGAACATGGTCTCGACGTTGCCGCGGGCGATGTCGGCGAACTCCGCCCGGCGCTCGAAGGAGTGCAGGTGCCCCTCGTCGCCGACCGCGCGCAGCAGGGAGATGGACAGCGCGCCGGAGCCGACGCCGGCCTCGACCACCCGGGCCCCGGGGAAGATGTCGGCCATGGTGACGATCTGCCCGGCGTCCTTGGGGTAGACCACCGCCGCGCCGCGCGGCATGGACAGCACGAAGTCCTTCAGCAGCGGGCGCAGGGCCTGGTAGCGGAACCCGGCGGAGTTCTCCACCACGGTGCCCTCCGGCCGGCCGATGAGCTCGCCGTGGCTGAGCACGCCGCGGTGGGAGTGGAACTCGCCGTCGGCCGCGAGGGTGACCGTGTTCATCCGCCCGCGCTCGTCGGTGAGCTGCACGCGCTCCCCGGCCCGGAAGGGACCGCGCCGGTTGAGGGCGCCCCGCGGGGTGGCGGGCGTGGGGGCGGCGGTCTGGTCAGCGGTTCCGGTCATCGGCTCACTTTCACGGGATGGCGTTGCGGTGCGGGGTCCTGCGGCGGACCCGGCAGGACCGTGGGTCCTCCCCCATTGTGTCACCGTGCCGTGCCGCCGCGACGCGCGGCCGCCGCCGCGGGCGCCGGTGGGCTCAGCCGGCCAGCAGCCGCTCGAGGGCCGCGCTGCGCAGCACCCCGGCCGGCGCGCCGCCGGGCCGGTGACCACGTAGCGGGGGTGCTCGGTGCGGGCGACCGCGCGCAGCAGCGACTCCCCCTGCAGCTCCCCCGGCAGCACGGCGCCCTCGGGCAGCCGCTCCAGCACGGCCCCCAGGGGCGTTCCCGCGCGCCGGTCGTCGGGCACGGCGTCGGCGGCGGCCGGCACGAGCAGGCCCACGGGCCGCCCGCCCGCGTCCACGGCCACCACGTGCGGCACGGCCCCGCCCGCGCCGGGGTGCCGGGCGGCGAGGTGGGTGACGACCAGCTGGTCGGTGCGGGCCAGGGACGCGTCGTGGGGCACGCTGAGCGCGGGCTCGGCGAGGGCCGTGGCGCTGACCCCGTGCAGGCGGGAGAGGATCCGGCGGAGCGCAGCGACGCGCCGGCGCCCTGCCACATGAAGGCGGCGATCAGGACCACGAGCACGAGCGCGGGGGCCTGCCGCCACAGGCCCGTGGCGGCCGTGCCGACCAGCAGGAGGACGGCCAGGACGCGCCCGGCCCAGGCGGCCACCACGGTGCCGCGGTGCTCCCGGCCGGTGAGCGCCCAGACCACGGACTCGACCACGCGGCCGCCGTCGAGGGGCAGCCCCGGCAGCACGTTGAACAGGCCCACGATGAGGTTGGCCCAGGTGGTGAGGTCGAGCAGGACCCAGCCGAGGGACGGGGCGGGGTCCGCGGTGCGCAGCAGCGCCCAGCCGGCCAGGCCCAGGACCAGGTTCACGGCGGGCCCGGCCAGGGAGACGGCCGCGGAGGCCAGCGGGGTGGTGCGCACGTCCCCGAAGTGGGTGTGCCCGCCGAGGAGGCTGAGCACGATCCGCCCGGTGGGCCAGCCGAAGGCGCGGCCCGTCCAGGCGTGGGCCAGTTCGTGCAGCAGCACGGACAGGGCGAGGGTGAGGGCGAAGCCGAGGGAGGCGGCGTAGTTGAGCGCGCCCAGCTCGGGGTAGGCGCGCAGCAGCACGGGGGTGTAGAGGAGCACCGTGACGGCGGCGATCACGAACCAGGACCAGGACAGGGTGACGGGCACCCCGCCGATCCGGCCCAGGGGCACCCCGGCGGCGCGTCGGCCGCTCACGCGCGGACCCCGGCGACGAGCCGCCCGAGGTCCTCGGGCGTCAGGCCGGCGAGCGTGGGCAGCACCGTGTCCGCCCCGGAGTCGTGCAGGGGGACCAGATTGGGCACGCCCACGGTGTAGATCCCCGCCGCGGTCGCGGAGCGCACCCCCGTGCGGGAGTCCTCGACGGCGACCATCCCGCGGGGGTCCAGGGGGCGGCCGACGCGCTCGGCCAGGCGGGCGGCGCCGAGCAGGTAGGGGTCGGGGGCGGGTTTGGCGGGTGGCCGAGGTCGCCGGTGACGACGACGTCGATGCCCGGGCCGGCCGTAGGCTCGACGACGACCTCGGCGAGGGGCGCCTCGCTGCTGGTGACCAGGGCCAGGGGCACGCCGCGCTCGCGCAGGGCCGCGACGAGCTCGGGCGCACCGTCCCGGTGGACGGTGCGCTGCCGGGTGCGGGCGACGACCTGCCCCAGCAGGTGCTCGACGATCTCGCGGACCGTGAGGGCCACCCCGGCGCGCTGGAAGACCGCCGCGGCGTCCTCCAGGCCGGTGCCGACCATGGCCAGGGAGTCGGCCTCGGCCCAGGTCCCGCCGTGGGCGCGGACGAGCGCGATCTCGGCCTCGAGCCAGTACGGCTCGGTGTCCACCAGGGTGCCGTCCATGTCGAAGAGCACCGCGGTGGGCAGGGGGGCGTCGGGGCGCGGGGCGGACGGGGTCGGCATGGCCTCCATCGTAGTTCCCGCAACACGGGGCCCGGGCCCGGCGGTCCCCTTGCCGTGGATGCGCCTGCGCGTAGTGTGGGAGCGTGAGCAATTTCGACGAGACGTTCCCCCGACCCCAGGCCGGCCCGTTCGGCGTGGTCCGTGAGAGCGGCGACCAGGAGCGGGTGACCGTGCTGGTGGCCGCGTTCGAGGGGTGGAACGACGCCGGGGACGCGGCCACGGACGCCGTGCAGTTCCTGGCCGAGCACTACGGGGCGAAGGACGTCTTCGAGGTCACCTCGGACGACTTCTACGACTACCAGTTCTCCCGGCCGATCGTGCGCCGCGCGGCGACCGGCGAGGTGAAGATCGTGTGGCCGACGACGAAGCTGGCCACGGCCACGGTGCCGGGCACCAACCTGGACCTCGTCCTGCTGCACGGTTGGGAGCCGTCCTACCGGTGGCGCTCGTTCACCGCGGAGCTGCTGGAGCAGGCGACGCTGCTCGACGTCGACTTCGTCGTGATGGTGGGGGCGCTGCTGGCGGACGTGCCGCACACCCGGCCGATCCCGGTGACCAAGACCTCGGACACCGCGGAGCTGCAGGAGGAGCTGGGCGTGGACCCCTCCCAGTACGAGGGCCCCACCGGGATCGTGGGGGTCCTGTCCCACATGGCCTCCCTCGGCGGGTTCCCCACGGTGAGCCTGTGGGCGGCCGTGCCGCACTACGTCGCGCAGTCCCCGTCCCCGAAGGCGGAGCTGGCGCTGCTGCGGGAAATCGAGGAGCTGCTCAACATCACCCTGCCGCTGGACGTCATCGCCGAGGACGCCGAGGCGTGGGAGCGCGGGGTGAACGAGCTGGCCTCGGACGACCCCGAGATCGCCGCCTACGTCCAGCAGCTGGAGGAGGCGAAGGACACCACGGACCTGCCCGAGGCCACCGGGGACGCGATCGCCAAGGAGTTCGAGCGCTACCTGCGCCGGCGCCGCGACGAGAAGTGAGCGCGGCCGCACCGCCGCGGGACCGCGGCGGTGCGGGAGCTCAGAGCACCACGCCCAGACGGGCCTCCACGAGGTCCCGGACGAGGCGCGCGTCCGCCGCGGAGGGCTGCGCGGGGCCGGTCAGCGCGCGGGCGGCCCAGTCGTCCAGCGCCGCCAGGGCCGCGGGCGTGTCCAGGTCGTCGGCCAGGGCCGTGCGCACGCCCGCCAGCAACGGGGCCGCGCTGCCCTCGGGGGCCGCGGCCAGGGCCCGGCGCCAGGTGTCCACCCGGGCCACCGCGCCGGCGAGCACGAGGTCGGTCCAGAACCAGTCCTCGGAGTAGCGGTGGGCGAGGATCGCGGTGCGGATCACCGCCGGGTCCACGCCCTGGGCCCGCAGCCGGGAGACGAGCACCAGGTTGCCGCGGGACTTCGACATCTTCTCCCCGTCGAGGCCGACCATGCCGGTGTGCAGGAAGTGCTCGGCCATCGGCCGGCCGGTCAGGGCCCAGCTGTGCCCGGCGCCCATCTCGTGGTGCGGGAAGACCAGGTCGGAGCCGCCGCCCTGGACGGTGAACGGAGCGGGCAGGTGCTGGAGGGCGATGAGGGAGCACTCGATGTGCCAGCCCGGCCGGCCCGCCCCCAGGGACGACCCGTCCCAGGCGGGCTCGCCCGGGCGGTGCACGCGCCACAGCATGGGGTCCAGCCGGTGGCGCTTGCCCGGGCGTTCCGGGTCCCCGCCGCGCTCGGCGAACAGCGTCAGCATCTGCTCCGGCTCCAGGTGGGAGACGTCGCCCAGGGCCCACCCGTCCGCGGCCTCGGGCGCGCCGGCGGCCGCGACGTCGAAGTAGACGTCGCCGTCGGGCTCTCCGCCGGCTCCGGGCACCCGGTAGGCCAGGCCGCGCGAGAGCAGGTCCTCGACGGCGGGCACGATCCGGTCGACGACCTCCGTGGCGCCCACGTAGTGCTGGGGCGGGAGGACGTTCAGGGCGCTCATGTCGGTGCGGAAGAGCTCGGTCTGCTGCGCGGCCAGCTCCCGCCAGTCCACGCCCGTGGCCTCGGCCCGCTCGAGCAGGGGGTCGTCCACGTCGGTGACGTTCTGGACGTAGTCCACCGGGGTGCCCGCGTCCAGCCACGCCCGGTGCAGCACGTCGAAGGCCACGTAGGTGGCGGCATGGCCCATGTGCGTGGCGTCGTACGGGGTGATCCCGCAGACGTACAGGCTCGCCCGCTCCTGCCGGGGCAGCTCCGCCCGCCGCCGCAGCCGGGTGTCCTGCACCACCGGCAGGGGGGCCTCGCCGGGGAGGTCGGGGACGGGTCGGGCGGACCAGGCTTTCATGCTCACCTCGGAGGGATCGGGTACGGGGCGGGGGCGGTCGCCGCGGCGCGGGACCTCTCTCAACCTACCGGACCCGCAGGGGCCGTCCCGCCCGCGCTCAGGCGCTGAGCACGCCCAGGCCCAGCAGGACGAAGATCGCCAGGCCCAGCGCGATCCGGTACCACACGAAGACGGTGTAGCTGCGGTTGGAGATGTAGTGCATGAACCAGCCGATGATCACGTATGCGACGGCGAACGCGATGCCCGTGGCCAGCAGGATCTCGGCCATGCCGTAGGGCCCGGACTGCGGCTCCCCCAGCGTCCGCGCCAGCTTGTACAGCCCCGAGGCGAAGACCGCCGGTATGGCCAGCAGGAAGGCGTAGCGGGCGGCGGCCTCGCGGGTGTAGCCCATCAGCAGGCCGGCGGTGATCGTGCCGCCGGAGCGGGAGACGCCGGGGATCAGGGCGAGGGCCTGGGCGAACCCGAAGAGCACGCCGTGCTTCACGGTGAGGTCGTCGAGGTGGCGGGCCTGGCGGCCCACCCGGTCCGCCACGGCCAGGATCACGCCGAAGACCACCAGCATCGTGGCGGTGATCCACAGGGAGCGGAACTCCGTGTCGATGTAGTCCTCCAGCAGCAGCCCGAGCACGCCGATCGGCAGGGAGCCCAGGATGATCAGCCAGCCCATCCGGGCGTCCGGGTCGGAGCGCTCCACCCGGCCCACCAGCGACAGGGTCCACTGCTTGAGGATCCGGACGATGTCGCGCCAGAAGTAGATGATCACGGCGGTCTCGGTGCCCAGCTGCGTGATCGCCGTGAACGCCGCTCCCGGGTCCGCGCTGTTGGGCAGGAACTCCCCCACGATCCGCAGGTGCGCCGAGGAGGAGACCGGCAGGAACTCCGTCAGGCCCTGCACCAGGCCCAGAATGATGCTTTCGATCCAATTCACCCGGCCACCCTACGGCACCGGTGGCGCCGGAGGCGGCGGGACAGGCCCGGACGAGCGAGAGGCACGGCCCCTCGAGCGGGGCCGTGCCTCGGCGCGGCGTGGAGCGGCGGGCGTCAGCGGGACGAGCGCGCCCCGTCCGTGTCGTCGAGGTCCTCGTAGTCCTCCTCGTCGACGAGGTCCTCGTCGAGCATCTCGTTGTCCTCGAGCAGCTCCTCGTCGTCGTCCTCGTCGTCGTCCTCGTCCGAGTCGTCGTCGGAGTCGTCCTCCTCCTCGGCGAAGACGGTCAGCGGGGTGACCTCGTCGTAGGCGTCGTAGAGCGCCTCCTCGTAGGCGTCGAAGGCGTCGGCGATCGCGATGTAGGCCCCGTCGACCGCGGGGTCGTCGTCACCGCGGCGGTTGGAGGCGGCGGCGAGGTGTTCTTCGAAGGCACTCACGAGGGACTGCAGCGCGGCACGAGGATCATGACTCATGGAGTAGACGTTAGCGCTTATCCGTGCAGAATGGGGACCGATGAGAGAACAAGTCCGCACCAGCTCGGCGACCCTGCTGCACGACGCCGACCAGCGCTACGAGTACCTCCTGCTGACCGTCGCCCCGCACGAACGGCTCAGTGAGGCCCGGGCCCGGCTGCGCGAGCACGCCGAGTACGGCAAGTGGGAGCTGACCCGCAGCGTGCTCCTCTACGGCGGCACCCGCAGGTACTGGCTGCGCCGCCGCGTGATGCGCGTCGAACGCACCATCTGAGCCCCGCCCTGGACGGGCGGTCGCGGCTCAGGCCTCCAGCGGGCCCAGCAGCGCCTTGGCCACGGCCGCGTGCACCGACTCGCTGTCCGAGGGGTGGTAGATCCCGGCGAGCACGTCGCGGTAGAGCCGCTCCAGCTCCCCGCCCCGGGAGTACTGGGCGCCTCCG
Organism: Kocuria sp. CNJ-770; assembly: GCF_001942375.1. Taxonomy (NCBI): domain Bacteria; kingdom Bacillati; phylum Actinomycetota; class Actinomycetes; order Micrococcales; family Micrococcaceae; genus Kocuria; species Kocuria sp. CNJ-770. Next base: position 15,066 of record NZ_MKJW01000085.1, on the reverse strand, counting down.
GAGGTGCGCATCGCGATGTCGACCACCTGCCGGGCCGTCTCCGTGGCCCGGTGCTTGACCCCGGAGAACAGCAGGAACCAGCGGGGCCCGTGGTCCGGGGCGCCGGCCGAGCCCAGGGCGTCGACGTCGGCGGTCAGCCGGTCCAGCTGCAGCTCCACCCCGTCGCGCAGCAGCGCGGCCTCGGCGATCTGCCACCGGATGTCCGGGTCCTGGGCGTAGGACGCCCCCTTGGCCCGCGACCGGCGGGCCCCGGCGAGTTCCGCGGCCAGCTGCACCGCCCGGTCGGCGATCCCGGTGTAGACCGCCGCCAGGAGCAGCTCGAAGCAGCCGAAGACGCCCCACACCACCGGGTCCGGGTTGGGGCCCGCCGGGGTGCGGGTGAGCACCTGGTCGGCCGGCAGCCGCACCGAGCGCAGGACCGTGCTGCGCGACTGCGAGGCGCGCATCCCCAGGGTGTCCCAGTCGTCGAGGATCTCGATGCCCTCCTCGTCGCGGGCGACGAAGCCGAAGACCAGCGGGGCCCGCGGGTCCGCGTCGTCCCGGGCGTGGACGATCAGTCGGGTCCAGACCGGGGAGAGCGAGGTGAAGATCTTGGTGCCGGTGACCCGGTACCCGTCCGCGGTGGCCTCCGCGGTGGTCGCCGCGTCGAAGAGCACGGCGTCGTTGCCCGCCTCGGAGATGCCGAAGGCGAAGATCTCCCCGGCCGCGGCCTGCTCGAAGATGCCCCGGGCGCGCTCGTCCCCGCGCAGCCGCAGCGTGTGCCCCACGCCCACGAGCACGTGGTGCATGTTGAAGCCCAGCGCCGTGGCCGGTGCCGCCGCCGCCAGCCGGCGCTGCGCCGCGGCGGCCTGGCGCAGCGTGAAGCCCAGGCCCCCGAACTCCCGCGGGACGAGCATCAGCGGGTAGCCGATGCGCACCAGGTCCGCGAAGTCCTCGTCGAAGAACCGGTTCTCCCGGTCGTAGCCGCCGGCCCGCGCACGGAACGTCTCCAGCAGCTCGTCGGGCAGCAGGGTCTCCGGCGTCAGGGTCTCGCGCACCCGGGTCTCGGCCGGTGCGGCGTCCGCGCGGTCCATCTCGCTCCTTCGTCGGGCCCCGGCGCGAGGCCGGGCGGCCGGGGTGGTCAGTAGCTGCTGAGCAGCCGGTGCAGGACGCGGGAGCCGAACTCCAGGGAGTCCACCGGCACGCGCTCGTCCACGCCGTGGAACATGGCGGGGAAGTCGAGTTCGTCCGGAAGCCGCAGCGGCACGAACCCGTAGCCGGTGATCCCCAGCGGGTCCAGGGACTTGTTGTCCGTCCCGCCGGAGAGCATGTACGGCAGCACCACCGCCTCCGGATCCTCGACGTGCAGGGCGGAGACCATGGCGTCGACCACGTTGCCGGAGAAGGGCACCTCCAGGGCGATGTCGTCGGACTCGAACTCGAAGCCCACGCCGTCCCCGGCGAGCTCCGCGAGCTTCTCCAGCACCATCTCGCGCTGGCCCGGCAGGTAGCGCACGTCCAGTCCGGCCTGCGCCGAGCCCGGGACGACGTTGACCTTGTACCCGGCCTCCAGCATGGTCGGATTGGCCGTGGTCTGCAGGGTCGCGCCGACGAAGCGGGCCACGGAGCCCAGCTCGGCGAGCAGCCGCTGCGGGTTCTGCGGGTCGAACTCCACCCCGGTCAGCTCCGTGACGGAGTCGAGGAACGCCCGGGTGGTCTTGGTGAGCTCCACCGGCCACCGGTACTGCCCGATGTTGGCCAGGGCGCTGGAGAGGCGGGTGACGGGGTTGTCGTCGTTGATCTGGGAGCCGTGCCCGGCCGTGCCCTGGGCGTTGAGCCGCAGCCACATCAGGCCCTTCTCGGCCGTCTGCAGCAGGTAGGCGCGCCGGCCGCCGATGGTGGCCGAGTAGCCGCCGACCTCGCTGATCGCGTCCGTGACCCCGTCGAAGAGCCCGCGGTGGTGCTCGGCGATCCAGTGCGAGCCGTAGACCATGCCCGCCTCCTCGTCGGCGAAGAACCCGAACACGATGTCACGTCGCGGCCGGGTGCCGGTGCGCACCATGTGGCGCAGCACCGAGATCATCATGGCGTCCATGTCCTTCATGTCCACGGCCCCGCGGCCCCAGATCATCCCGTCCCGGACCTCGGCCGCGAACGGGTCCACGGACCAGTCGGCGGCGATCGCCGGGACCACGTCCAGGTGCCCGTGCACCAGCAGGGCGTCGGCGGACGGATCCGTGCCCTCCAGCCGGGCGAAGACGTTGGCGCGCCCGGGGGCGGACTCCAGCAGCGTCGTGGTCAGGCCCACCTCCTCGATCAGGCCCGCGACGTACTCCGCGGCCCGCCGCTCGCCCTTGGCGTCCCCGCTGCCGTAGTTGGAGGTGTCGATCCGGATGAGGTTGCGGCAGATCTCGACGGTCTCCCCCTCCGGCGACGACGCCGCCGGGGCGGCGGGAACGGTCTGCGGATCGGTCATGGCGGTCCTTCCTGTGGGCGCGTGCGCGCGGAGTGCGGTCAGCGGATCGCGGTCAGCGGGTGGCGGTGTCGCGGCCGGGGTAGCGCAGCAGCACGAAGCGCCCCGACTCCTCGACCACGACGACCTCCTCGGTCCGGTCCGGGGCGTCCTCGGGTGCGACCCGGAGCCGGTGGCCCTCCTCGGTGGCGGAGGCCTCGCCCTGGACCTCGAGGGTGCGGTAGCGGTCGGTGTCCTGGTGCCGGCGCTCCAGGTAGGCGGGGCAGTACTGCGAGTTGCCGTCCATGGACCGGTGCACGAGGTCGTGGGAGAGCAGCTCGCAGGCGCCCGCCCAGTCCCGCTCGGCCATGGCGTCCACGAAGGCCCGGGTGGTGCCCTCGGGCGTGTCGAGGTCGGGGCCGCACCCGGTCAGGGCCACGGCGGCGGCGACGGCGGGGGCCAGCCGGAGCGGGTGCCGGGCGCCGGCGGGGCGGGTGGCGTGGTCGGTCATCGAGCTCCTTCCCGGATCTGCCCTGCCAGCCTATCGTTCCGCCGGCCGCGGGCGACCCCACAGGGCCCCGGTGCCCGGGACGGGCTCGCCGCGCGGGCTCAGTGCTCGAGCACGATCTTGCCGAAGTGGCGGGCCTCCTCCATCGTCCGGAAGGCCTCCGCCGCGTCGGCCAGGCCGTGCCGGCGGTCGATCACCGGCCGGATCCCGGTGCTCTCCAGCGCGCGCACGAAGTCGGCCTGGTCGCGGCGGCTGCCGACGATCAGGCCCTGCAGGCGCGCCTGCTTGGCCATCAGCAGCGCCGTGGGCACCTCGCCCCCGCGCCCGGTGAGCACACCGACCAGGGAGATGTGCCCGCCGATGCGCACGGCGCGCAGGGACTGGGACAGGGTGCCCGGTCCGCCGACCTCCACGACGTGGTCGGCGCCGCGCCCGCCGGTGAGCTCCTGGACGGTGCGGCCCCACTGCGGGTCCTCCCGGTAGTTGAGGACGTGGTCCGCCCCGACCTCGCGGACGCGCTCGAGCTTCTCCGCGGAGGACGAGGTCGCCACCACGGTGGCGCCCATGGCCTTGGCCAGCTGCACCGCGTAGACGGAGACGCCCCCGGTGCCCAGGGCCAGCACGACCTCGCCGGCGCGCAGCCCGCCGTCCACCACGAGCGCCCGCCACGCGGTCACCCCGGCGGTGGGGATCGTCGCCGCCTCCGCCGCCGACCAGCCGGCCGGGGCGCGCGTGAACCACGTGGCCGGGCGCACCACGACCTCCCGGCCGTAGCCGTCGAGCCCGTCGCCGGGCACGCGGGAGAAGTCGGCGTCCACCGGCGGCCCGTCCTGCCACAGCGGGAAGAAGCAGGAGACCACGATGTCCCCGGCCGCGAACTCCTCGACGCCCTCCCCCACGGACTCCACGACGCCCGCGCCGTCGGCCATGGGGATCCGGCCGTCCGCCGTGCGCGAGCCGCCCGAGACGACGAGATAGTCGTGGTAGTTCAGGGAGCTGGCCTGCACCCGCACCCGGATCTCGCCCGGGCCGGGGGCGCCGGGCTCCGCGGCGTCCACGAGGCGGAGCCGGTCGAGGCCTCCGGGTGCGTCGATGCTGAGCTGCTTCACAGGTTCTCCTCCAAGGTCGTCGGCAAGGGTTGTCGGAACGGGGTCCGTGCGGACGCACCCACTTTATCAGCACACTTCACATCTCCGAGCGGGCGGATTAGGGTGGCCTCACCGGGGTGCGGCGGAGCGGACCAGCGCTCCGCCGTCGCCGGGCCACTGCAATCCACGACGGAGGCACACATGTTCACGCACAGCCAGACGCTCCAGTACAAGTCCACCCCGGAGGCCCCGGACGCGGTCTACGCGCGCAAGCTGCAGGAGGTGATCGGCGGCCAGTACGGCGAGATCACCGTGGCGATGCAGTACAGCTTCCAGGCGTGGAACGCGCACATCCCGGGCAAGTACCGGGACCTGCTCTTCGGCACGGCCGCCGAGGAGTTCGGCCACATCGAGATGCTCGCCACCATGGTCGCCCAGCTGCTGGAGAAGGCACCCCTGGGCATCACCGAGGACGCCGTGCAGTCCGACCCGGCGGTCGCGGCGGTGATCGGCGGCACCGACCTGCAGCACGCCATCGTCGCCGGGGCCGGGGCGCGGCCGGTGGACTCCATGGGCAACCCCTGGTCCGGGTCCTACGTCACCGCCTCCGGGAACCTGCTGGCGGACATGTCCTCCAACGTCAACGCCGAGATGCAGGGCCGGCTGCAGGTCGCCCGGCTCTACCACATGACCGACGACAAGGGCATCCGGGACATGCTCTCCTTCCTGCTGGCCCGCGACACCATGCACCAGAACCAGTGGATGGCCGCGGTCAAGGAGCTGCAGGCCGACGGGCTGGAGCAGATGCCGGTGCCCTCGAACTTCCCGCAGGCCAAGGAGGCCACCGAGTTCTCCTACGACTACTACAACTTCTCCGACGGGGCGACCGCCGCGGAGGGCTCCTGGGCGTCCGGGCCGACCCCGGACGGCAACGGCGAGTTCGGGTACAAGGACGAGCCCATGGCCGGGGTGCCGATGCCGCCTCCCACCCACCCCGACGCCCGGTTCTACGGCACCACCGAGGTGTCCAACCGGGTGGAGAAGGCCGCCGGCGCCCTGCAGGACAAGCTCAACAGGGAGTAGGGCCCGGCGCCGCCTCCCACGGACATCCCGGGGAGCACCGGGCGGACACGGGCGGGGGCCCGGGACGGAGGAGCCGTCCCGGGCCCCCGCCCGTGTCCGCGTGCGCTCGGCGCGGGCTCCGGAGGCCTCCGGGACCGGTCAGTGGGCGCCCACGGCGCGGGCGTGCCGGGCCGCGGCCTCCGCGCCCTGCGTCCAGCGGTCCCCGTGGCCGGGCAGCACCGTGCCGGCCCCGGTGGCGGCCACGGCGTCGAGGGAGTCCAGGGCCGCGGTCGTGTCCGCGGTGGCGGCCGCCGCGACGATCTGCGGGCCCCGCCGGCCCGTGTAGGGATCCAGGGTCACGAGCGCGTCCCCGCTGAGCACGGCGCCGCGGTCGGGCAGGTCGAGGATGCAGTGCCCGTCCGTGTGGCCGGGGGTGTGCACCACCACGGGACGGCCCGGCACCGGGAGCGCCGTCCCGGTCTCCAGGGGGCTGAGGTCCCGCACGCCCTTGACGGCCAGCGCCCCGGCCGCGGCCATCCGGCCCAGCAGCGGCAGCGACCGCGGGTGGCCGAAGGGGTAGAGGAACCGGTTGCGCTCCGGGCGGTACCGGTACGGGTGGGCCGCCAGCCGCGCGTCGGCGGGGTGCCCGAGCACCGGCACCCCCCACTCCTCCTGCGCGCGGCGGGCGAAGCCGACGTGGTCGAAGTGCGCGTGCGTCAGCACGAGCGCGCGCACCTGGTCGGGACGCCGCCCCCGCTCCTCCAGGGCCGCCAGGAGCATGGGCCACATGCTGGGCAGCCCGGCGTCCACGAGGGTGACGCCGTCGTCGTCCTCGACGAGATAGCAGTTGACATGGGCATGGGTGATGCGATGGATGCCGTCGGCCACGTGCGGGGTGAACATGGGTCTCCTCACTCGATCAGTGTGCTGAGCATACCGCCCTGCTCCCCGCCGCCGGGGGCGGTCCCCTCCGGCGGACGGTGTCGGCCGCCCGGCTCCCGGCGCTCGCCGTGCGTGCCCGCGCCCGAGGCCTGCCGCTCCCGCAGCCGCCGGCGCAGGGCGGCCCGGGAGTGCCCCGCGGTGCGCAGCCGTGCGCCGGCGTACGGCACGCCGCCGCGCCACCGGGCGCCCAGGGCCGCCCACACGCACACCGAGCGCTCGAGCACCCACACCGGGGCCCACAGCACGGTGCTCGCCGGGTAGACCCGCCGGCCCCCGGCGCGCCGCCGGCCGGCCTCGGCCACCGCGCAGACCAGCAGGCACAGCCCCGCCACGCGCAGTGGGCGGCGGGCGGACCAGAGCAGCACGGGCAGCCACGTCAGCTCCACGGCCAGCCGTCCCGGCTGCGCGAAGTCGTCGTAGGCCTGCCGCACCCGCTGACCGGCGAAGTGCGCGGCACAGGGCGGGACCCGGCCCACGAGCACGTCCAGGGCCCGGATCTGCCGTCCGCCGGCGGCCGTGACGGTGCGCATGAGCTCCAGGTTCTCGAACAGCACGTCGCCGTCGTAGCCCCCGGCGCCGAGCAGGGCCGAGCGCCGCACGCCCAGCGTCCCCGGGTAGTCGCCGCCCAGGGCGCGGTTGAGCAGGGTGCGGCCGGTGTCCCAGCGGGCGTGCCACGGGAGGTCGAGGAAGTAGTTCTGCGGCCGGACGAGCTCCGCCTCCGCCAGCAGGCCGACCACGGCGGCCAGAGCGTCGCGGGTGTAGCGCACGTCGTCGTCGGCCAGCACGATGCGCTCCTCGGCCGCGCGGCGCACACCGGTCATCACGCCGGCGACCTTGCCGTTGGCCCCCGGCCACGGCTCCGGGCGCAGGAGCCGCACGGCGCCGGGCAGCGCGCGCCGGTGGGCCTGGAAGAGCTCCTCCGCGGACCCGTCGACCACGGTGACGGGCAGCCACCGGACGACCTCGGCGAGGTAGGCGGCGAGACCGGGCAGGTCCTCGTCGTCGGACCACTTCAGCGGCAGGACGTAATGGGCGTCCACCAGCGGCGCGGCGGGGCGGGGCAGGGAGACCATGGGCACGTCCTCCGGGGGCGCGGAGATGTCGATGGGCTCGCTGCTGAACCGGTTCGGATTGTTCCGCTCCGGTGTCCGGCAGGACAACAGGCCGTGCGGAAAGCGGACAGGCCGCCGCGGGGGCCGCCCCGGCCCCCTCGGGGTCTCACTCCCCGAGCGCCTCCAGCACCACCTCGGCCACGGAGCGGCTGGACTGCGGATTCTGTCCCGTGACCAGGTTGGCGTCGCGGATCACGTGGCTGGACCACGCGGGCCCGGTCTCCACGACGGCGCCCTTCTCGCGCAGCACGGTCTCCAGGAACCAGGGGGTGTTCTCGCCGGTGCCCCCGCCCAGCTCCTCCTCGTTGGTGAAGGCCGTGAGGCGCCGCCCGGCGAACAGGAAGGTTCCGTCGTCCTGGGCGCTGAGCAGGCCGGCGGGACCGTGGCAGAACGGGGCGATGAGCCGCCCGGCCCGGTCGGCCGCGGACAGGATCCGGCCGAGGGACGGATCCTGCACGAGGTCGGCCATGGGCCCGTGCCCACCGGGCAGCACGAACGCGTCGTAGTCGGCCGGGTCGACCTCGGACAGGACGAGGGGCGCCGACAGCTCCGCGTCGATCTGCTCCAGATAGGCGCGGAACCCGTCGGCCTGCTCCTGGCCCCCGGCCATCTCCGGGGCGAGGCTGACCTGGTCGACGGTGGGCCGGCGCCCGCCGGGCGTGGCGATCTCGACGGTGTGCCCGGCCTCCCGCAGCACCCGGTGCGAGACGACGAGCTCCTCGGCCCAGAAGCCGGTGGGGTGCACGGTGCCGTCGCGCATGGTCAGGGCGTCGGCGGCCGAGACGATCATCAGAACACGAGCCATGGTGGGTTGCTCCTCCGTTGCGGTTGCGGTTGCGGTGCGGTGCGGTGTCGGTGCGGTTGCCGTGGGCCGTGGCGGGTCAGCCGGCGGCGGTGAGCTCCTCGTAGGTCGCGTCGTCGAGCTGGATCCCGGCGGCGCCCATGTTCTCCTCGAGGTGCTCGAGGGAGGCGGTGCCCGGGATGGGCATCATCACCGGGGAGCGGCGCAGCAGCCAGGCCAGCGCGATCTGGGACGTGGTGACGCCGAGCCGCTCGGCGGCCGCTGCGACCGGCCCGCCCGGGGAGGCCAGCTCCCCGGCCGAGATCGGGGCCCAGGGGATGAAGCCGATGCCGTGCTCGGCGGCGTGGTCCAGGACGTCCTGGGAGGAGCGGTCGGTGAGGTTGTAGCGGTTCTGCACCGTGGCGACGGCGAAGTGGTCCTGGGCGGCCGCGAGCTGCTCGACCGTCACCTGGGACAGTCCCAGCGCCCGGACCTTGCCCTCCTGCTGGAGCTCGCGCAGGGTGCCGAACTGCTCCTCGGCCGGGACCTGGGGGTCGATCCGGTGCAGCTGGAGCAGGTCGAGGGCGTCGACGCGGAGCTTGCGCAGGCTCAGCTCCGCCTGCTGGCGCAGGTACTCCGGGCGGCCCAGCGGGATCACTGCCCGGGTCCGGTGCGGGCGAAGCCGACCTTGGTGGCGATCCGCAGACCGGCGGGATACGGGTGGAGGGCCTCGGCGATGAGCCGTTCGCTGACGTCGGGGCCGTAGGCGTCGGCGGTGTCGATGAAGTCGACGCCCAGCTCCACGGCCCGGCGCAGCACGCGCACGGCGTTGTCACGGTCGGCGGGCTCTCCCCACACGCCCTCGCCGACGATGCGCATGGCGCCGAAGCCGAGACGGTGCACCGTCCCGAGGTCCTGGAGGTCGATGGTCGCGGGCACGGTGGTGGTGTTTTCCGTCATGCGTGCCGCAACGGCCCCGCCCGGCCGCTTATTCCGCCCGCGCAGCGGGTCCGTCCCCGCCGCGCGGCTATCCTGGGCCCACGCCGTCTCTTCCGAAGCTTTTCCTTCGCACCGTTCATTTCGCACCGTTCGTCCGAGGAGGACCCGTGGAGCAGCAGGACGACCCGCGCACGATCGTGATCACCGGTGCCAGCGACGGCATCGGCGCCGCCGCCGCACGCCGTCTCTCCGCCGACGGGCACGAGGTGGTGGTCGTCGGCCGCTCGGCCGAGAAGACCGCCGCGGTGGCCCGTCCGCTCGGAGCCCGGCACTTCAGCGCCGACTTCGCGCGGCTGGCCGACGTGCGCCGCCTCGCCGGGGAGCTGCGGGAGGCGGTGCCGCGGATCGACGTGCTGGTCAACAACGCGGGCGGGATCTTCGACCGCCGTGAGCTCACCGAGGACGGGCACGAGATGACGTGGCAGGTCAACCACCTGGCGCCGTTCCTGCTCACCCAGCTGCTGCTGGACGGGCTGCTGGAGAGCGGGGCGGCGGTGGTGAACACCTCGAGCGTGGCCGCCCGGCTGGGCCGGTTCCGCCCCGAGGACCTCGGCGACGACCGGCGGTGGTCGCCGCAGCGGGCCTACGGGGACACCAAGCTCGCCAACATCCTCTTCGCTCGTGCTCTCGCCCGCCGCCACGGCGAGCAGGGGCTGGCCGCCGCGGCGTTCCACCCCGGGGGCGTGGCGACCAACTTCGCCTCCTCGACCAGCACTCCCCTGCGCTTTCTCTACGGCACCCGCCTGGGCCGCCGGCTGATGATCAGTCCCGAACGCGGCGCGGAGACCCTGGTGTGGCTGGCCGAGGGCACGCCCGGGCGGGACTGGCGCTCCGGGGGCTACTACGAGAAGAAGAAGCCGGCCCGCACGAACCCGCGAGCGCAGGACGACGCGCTCGCCGACGCCCTCTGGGAGCGCAGCGCCGAGCTGGTCGGTCTCAGCGCGGGTCCCCCGGCCCGCTGAGCACCAGGGCGTCGACCTTCGCCCACGGCTGCTGGAGCGTCCCGTCGTTGACGAGGGTGGCGCTGATCCAGTGCGGGTCGATGCCCGCCTCGGAGGGGTGCGGGTCCTCCGGACCGGTGGGGCCCGGGCGCACCACGTGCACCACGCGGCCGCCCGCCCGGGTGACGGCGGCGGCCTCGACGTCGAAGCGCACGTCGGTGAACACGACCCGCCCGCCCAGCCGCCGGGCGGTCTCCAGGCCGCGGTCGGCCCAGACCGTCTCTCCGAAGACGGCCTTGCCGGCCTCGTTGCCGATCTTCTGCAGCAGGGTGCGGACCTCCCGGTGGACGGGGTCGTGCGTCTCGTCCTTGAGCCGGCCCCAGTCCCCGCCGGCCTCGGCGAGGACCGTGGAGAGCCGCAGCGGCCGGCCGGCCCGCACGCCCACGAGCGGGTCGAGGCGGACCAGGAACAGCCGCAGCGGATCGGCGAAGGCCACCCGGGAGTAGCCGTGGGCGCTCACCAAGCGGTCCCCGCAGCTGTCCTTGCCCGCCTGCTTGCGTCCGTGCAGGCCGATCAGCTGCAGTCCGGCGTCGTCGTGTTCGGCCATGGCGGGCCTCCTCCGGTGCGGGTGCGGGCTTCTCCCAGCCTACGGAGGGGCGGTTCTCCCGCACCAGGACATCGACCATCCTGAATTGCACTATGCTTGGGAGAGTGCAATCTTTGACGGATCCGGGGCGAGCCCGATGAGCGACGGCGCACGGGAGCAGCGGATGCGCCGCACCCGGCGAGCGCTGATCACCGGCGCCCGCCGGCTCACGGCCGCCCACGGCCTGGGCGGCTTCACCGTGGAGCAGCTGTGCGCCGAGGCCGGGATCTCCCGCCGGACGTTCTTCAACTACTTCGCCTCCAAGGACGACGCCGTGCTGGGCACCCCGGCGCGGGACCCGCTCGAGGCCTTCGGGGAGCAGTTCGTGGCCGGTGGCCGCGATCCACGGGGACCGGGTCTCCTGGAGGCGCTCCAGCAGCTCGTCGTCCGGTCCTTCGCGCTGCTGGAGGGCCCGCACGACCGGGCCCTGATGCTGGAGGTCCTGCGGCGGGAGCCGGTGCTCCTGCAGCGGCTCGCGGAGTCGATGGACCGCCACGTGGCCCAGCTCGCGGCGCTGATCGCCCGCCGGCAGGGCTGCGCGGCCGGCGACCCGTTCCCCGGCGTCGCCGCGGCCGCCATCTCGCATCTGGCCGGGCACACCGTGCACGAGCTCCTCGAGGGGCGTCCCGCCGGTCCGGACCCGGAGGAGTCCCCGCCGTCGGCGGAGTTCGCCGACCGGCTGGCGCGCAACGTCCGCCTGGCGGGGATCCTGTTCTGTGCTCCCGCCGCCGTCCCGCCGGCGTCGGCGGAGGGGTCCGCGGGCATCCCCCCGGCCGCCTCCCCCGGAGCCGCACCCCCCGCAGACCCGTCCTCGGACATCGAAGGAAGCCCATGACCACCACCCCGCCCGCGGTCGCGCAGGACGCGCCGCTGCTGGTGCTGACCCAGCGACGCATCTGGATCATCTTCTCCGCCCTGATCGCCGGGATGATGCTCGCCAGCCTCGACCAGACGATCGTCTCCACGGCCATGCCGACCATCGTCGGCGATCTGGGCGGCGTGGAGCACCAGGCCTGGATCACCACGGCCTACCTGCTGGCCACCACCATCGTCATGCCCGTCTACGGCAAGTTCGGCGACGTCCTGGGCCGGCGCAACCTGTTCCTGGTCGCCATCGCCCTGTTCACCCTCGCCTCCGTCGGCTGCGCCGTGGCCACCGGGTTCTGGCAGTTCGTCACCTTCCGCGCGCTCCAGGGCCTGGGCGGCGGCGGGCTCATGATCCTCTCCCAAGCGATCATCGCCGACATCGTGCCGGCCTCCGAGCGCGGCAAGTACATGGGTCCGCTGGGGGGCATCTTCGGGCTCTCCGCCGTGGCGGGGCCGCTGCTCGGGGGCTACTTCGTGGACCACCTGACCTGGCAGTGGGCCTTCTACATCAACATCCCGATCGGCATCACGGCCTTCGCGATCGCCTGGTTCACCCTCACGCTGCCGCACAAGCGCGCGACCCGCAGGATCGACGTCGCCGGCGTCCTGCTGCTGTCCGCCGCGACGACCTGCCTGATCTTCTTCACCGAGTTCGGCGGGGACGCCGAGCACGGCTGGAGCGCGCCCGGCACGTGGGCCTGGGCCGGGGGGCTGCTCGTGGCCGCGGGGCTGTTCGTGTGGAACGAGACCCGGGCCGAGGACCCGATCATCCCCCTGGGGCTGTTCCGCAACCCGGTGTTCGTCAACGCCACCGCCATCGGCTTCACCCTGGGCCTGGGCATGTTCGCCGCCATCGCCTTCGTCCCGACGTTCCTGCAGATGTCCTCGGGCACCTCGGCGGCGGAGTCCGGGCTGCTCATGGTCCCCATGATGGTCGGACTGATGGGCACCTCGATCTGGTCCGGGCTGAGGATCTCCCGCACGGGCCGGTACAGGGCCTATCCGCCGACGGGCACGCTCGTCACCGCGTCCGCCATGCTCGCCATGACCACCCTGACCGCGGCCACGCCGATCTGGCTGATCTGCGTGTACCTGTTCGTGTTCGGCGCCGGGCTGGGCCTCATCATGCAGGTCGTCGTCCTCGTGGTGCAGAACGCCGTGGACCCGTCGCTGGTCGGCACCGCCACGAGCACCAACAACTACTTCCGCGAGGTCGGCGCGGCCCTCGGCGTGGCGATCTTCGGGGCGATCTTCACCACCAACCTCTCCGAGAGGCTCACAGCGGTGTTCACCGGCGCCGGCGCCTCCGCCGAGCAGGCCGGGCAGGCCACGGCGACCCTGGACCCGCAGACGCTGGCGCAGCTGCCCGAGCCCGTCCGCGAGGGCGTCGTCGCCGCGTACGCGGAGTCCCTCGCCCCGGTGTTCTGGTACCTCATCCCGTTCATGCTCGTGGCATTCCTCCTGGCGGTGCTCCTCAAGCAGATCCCCCTGTCGGACACCGCCGGCATGGTGGCCCGCGGGGAGGCCATCGGCGGGGAGGAGGCGCGGGCCCACGAGCAGGCCCTGCGCGCCGCCGCGGCCCCGTCCCCGACCCGCCCGGGGGCACCGCCCCAGAACTGACCGAAAGACCATTCGCAACTGCGAACGGTTCCGCTAGGTTGGGCGCGGGCGGTCGACTCCCCCGGCCGCCCGGACCGTTGCACCCCCCCTCCGGAAGGACCTGTCATGATCAACCTCGACGGCTCGTTCGACGCCTTCTTCAACCCCAACTTCACCGCGATCCTGGGCATGTTCCTCGACTTCTTCCGCGCGGTGCTGGGCGTGGGCTGAGCCCCGGCACGCACGGCACCGTCTCGGCGCCGCCGGATCCGTCCGGCGGCGCCGAGCGCGTGTCCGGGGGCTTTTCTCCCCCGCCGTCGGGCCGGGACCGACGGGACGGGACCGCCGGGACGGCGCCCGACGGGACGGGACCGCCGGGACGGCGCCCGACGGGCACAGGACGGACCGGCACCGTGCCGGGTGGTGCCCCACCGGACGCACCGGCACCCGGGGGGCCGCGTCCGCCGGAGCGGTGCTCAGCGGGATCGTGCGTATCGGCGCCGGGTGTGGCGGAGTGGTCTCAGCGGGGTCGCCGGGCGACGCTGCGCACGGCCAGCGTGGTGCACACCAGGTACGTGAGGGTGGCCGCCAGCACGACCAGCAGCGAGGCGGACCAGGTCTGGGTGCGCTCGTGCACGAACCCGAGGACCGCCGGGGCAAGGGCGCCGAAGCCGTAGCCGACGCCCTGCACCACCGCCGAGATGCGCCCGGCCGAGGGGCCGTCGTGGGCCAGGCGCATGATGGCGACGAAGATCACCGTGATCCCGCCGCCCTGGGCCACGCCGCCGACGGACGTCCAGGCCCACCACTGCTCCGGGGCCAGCAGCAGGCCCAGCGGCAGGAAGAGCCAGGCCGCTCCCACCGCGGCGGCCACGGCCGCGGTGTCGGCGCGGCGGGCCGCCAGCGGGACCCCGAGCGCTCCGGCGATCGCGAAGACGTGGAAGAAGGAGGACGCCGCCCCGGCCTCGACCGGGGACATCCCCACGTCCTCCACGAGCAGCGTCGGCAGCCAGGCCGTGACGCCGTAGAAGGCGAACGCCTGGCCGGAGAACCCCGCCGCGAGGCCGGCGGTGGCCCACCGTCCGCTCGCGCGTCCCGCCGGCCGCGGCGCCGCGGCCGGCTGCGGCTCCGGCACCACGGGCCCGCCGCCGCCCCACGGCCGGCAGCCAGACGACCAGGGCGAGGACCACGGCGAGGACCGACGACGCCAGGCCGATCCGCCAACCGGTCGCCGCGGCGACCGGGGCGGTGAGCAGCGCCGCGAGGGTCGAGCCGATGTTCAGGGCCGCCGTGTAGATCCCGGTGGCCGCCGCCTGCCGGTGCACCGGGAAGTCCCGGCGGATGATCAGGGCACGGCGATGTTGCCCACCGTGATGGCCACACCGATCAGCACCGTGCCCAGCATCGTCGCCGCGGTGTCCCCGGCCGAGCGCACCACCGTGCCGGCCAGCACGCCCAGCAGCGTGAGGGTGATGGCGAACTCCACCCCGGCGCGGCGGATCGTCAGCGAGGCCAGCGGGGAGGCCACCGCGAAGCAGAGCACGGGGATGCTGGTGAGCAGCCCGGCCTGGGCGGCAGAGAGGCTCAGGTCTTCGCGCAGCTCCCCGAGCACCGGTCCCAGGGCCACGATGGGGCTGCGCAGGGTCAGGGCCAGCAGGCCGATGCAGACCATCAGAAGCCAGGCCCGCGGCGCGGCTCCCCGGGGGCCTCGGTCGGCGGGCGGCTCGGCACGGTGCATGGTCACGACTTTCGGCAGGGGGAGGTCGGCGGGAGCGGGCGCACCCGCGGTCGCGAGGTGGGGCCGGCCCCGCTCCATCATCGCCCACCCGGGCCACGACCGCGCACCGGCCCCGCTGCGGGGCGGCGTCCCGCGGTCGGCGGGGACTGCTACCGTCGGCCCATCACCCACCGGGTCCGAGCCGGCCCCGGACGGAACGCCGCCACCGTTCCCGGCCACCAGTCGTTCCCACCCCGTCCCACTCGTCCCGTCCCACTCGTCCTGAGGAGGATCTCGTGCCCGACCACCACACCCCCGGCGGCGCGGGCGGCGTCGGCGCCCGCGCCGTCGGTGATCCGCGGCGGGCCGGGCT